>DYCW01000203.1 GCA_019417865.1 Ruminococcus sp.
GTATGATGTATAAGTGAGTATAATTCGTCATGTTGCATAACACTTGATTCCACTTTCCTTTTTGCCATCATGCTTGCCCTGATTTTTGATGCTATTTTTATGTGAACTCATTCTAAAAAATGCTTTAAACATTAAATATCAATTTTAAAAATATGTTAAACAGGCTCTGACTGTTTGTTTGCTTTTTGTCTTTCTGCATGGATTCTATGGGAAATGTGATTTCCAGTGAAAAAAAGACACCGCATTTTGACAAAGAATGTGCCGTTCTTTCCTTTATAATAATGAATGATTTCGTTTGTGTTCATAAATTTAAAAAGCAGAAAGGACGTATTGCTATGCAACATGTACACGCCGTTAAACAGAATGCTTTCCCAAAAATTCTATGGGAAGCTGGTGTCGCTTTTCTTTCCGGACTGATCTTCTCCGGTGCAGAGATTGGAAGTTTACCGTCGCCGCTGCCGATTGCCATTGCCAGTTGTCTTTCCAGTACTGGAGCGGTTGCGGTGCTGGTGGGAACCATGCTTCGGTATTTTATGAGCGATTTGTTTTTGGAACGTTTACCATTGCTTTGTGCGTTACTTTTGGTGACTTGTATTCGCTTGTTTTTGCGTAGTCATACTTCTGCTGTCTTTCTTTCCCTTTGTACTGGTATTTGTACCTTATTCAGCGGCGTTCTACTTTCATTCCTTCAGCAGAAGAGCGGGCAGGATATCTTACTTTATGTGATGACTGCTTGCCTGGCGGGCACAACCGCATGGTTTTTACATACGGTTCTCTCTGGTTTACAGAACCAGCAAAAAATACAGCTGAAGTCTGCCACTGGTTGTGCTGCTGCCATTGTCTATATTCTTTGTATTTCTGCATTGACTTCTTTTGACTATCCGTTTATGAACATTGGTCGGATTTTGGGTATTGCTGTCACATTGCTGGCAGCAAGACGGTTTCGTTATATGGGAGGTGTGATTTGTGGTGCGTTGACCGCCTGTGGAACGATGCTTTGTGCCGGAGAATTGGGTATGCCGCTGCTTTTTCTGCCGATTACTGGATTGCTGGCAGGGTATTTGGTAGATCGTGGAATTGGTTTGATGACAATACTGTTTTTTCTGATCAATGCATTGGCACAGCTGACAGTCAGTCTACAGGTGATTACCTTCTCCTCCGTTGGAGATTTATTTTTAGGCTGCATTGCCTTTTTGCTGCTGAACAATATTTGTTTTGACCGTTGGTTGATTACTGCCAACAGTAGTTATGACAGTACCATGCAAACCATCTCCACTCGTTTGCAGTTTATGTCCGAAGCAATCCACAGTGTGCGGGAGGATACTGGAGAGATTGCGGCTTTGCTGCAAAAACAAAAACCAGAGCCGGTAAAGGAAGCCGTCTGTGAGAGAGTGTGTGCTACCTGCCGGGAACAGCATGATTGCTGGGAGTTGCAGCACACGAAAACAGATGCAGCTTTTTCAGATATGGCGAGACAGCCCGTTTCCACTTTACCAGAAGTACCGGAGAGTCTTTCCAATTGTCCGAATACAGAACGTTTGCAGCAGCAGTTTTATCGGGAAAAACGGCGGGCACAGTTGGAAACAATACAGACCTCTCGGATGGAGGCAAGTCGTCATATTTTATTTGAACAGCTGCAGGCAACAGAAGATCTGATTGCTTCTGTTGGAGATCGTATGACAGTGCGTTACAGTACAGAACTGACTGATCGGATTTGTTGTTTTCTGGAACGGTATGGTTATGACTTTGACTATGTGATTGCTTACTATACGGCAAAAGAACGGCTTGTGGTGGAATTGTACTGTAAAGATCGCTCTTTGGACAGCTGTATGCCTGCTATTTGTCATATGCTTTCGGAGTCGCTGGGCATTTCCTTGCAAGAATTGGAATCTGTTCGCACCCGTTCGACCATGCGGTATCGTATGTGCCAGACCATGCGGTATCAATTGGAACAGTATACGGTTTCTGTTCCAGCAACTGAGGATGCAGAGATGTCCGGTGATACCGCAATTCGTTTTCAGGATGGGACGGGCTGTACCTATATTGTGCTCTCCGATGGGATGGGAACGGGGGCAAATGCCGCTGTTGAATCTAAGATGACAGCAGAAATGTTCCGCAAACTGATTTGCAGTGGGATTTCTTATACGGCAGCGGTTCGCCTCATGAATGGACTGATGGTGACAAAGTCTGCCGGAGAGGCCTTTGCTACATTGGATGCCGCCTGTGTAGACTTGGATGAAGTTACGC
>DYCW01000204.1 GCA_019417865.1 Ruminococcus sp.
GTTTTATACAAAATTTAATGCGAAATACTATGCATTACAAACAAAAATATAACCAAAAAACCATCAAATCGGCTTAAAGCAGCTGGTTTGGTGGTCTTTTTTATGCCTTTTTGCAGGTGGTAGATTCAGTTTTTCCCTTAAACCTTACATGTAGTAGATGAAGAAGAAAACCTTAGACCACACGAAAGGAATCTACCATGAGAATGACTAAAACCAATTATGACGTGAAGCAGAAAGCCCAGCAAAATGATATACGCCTGTACCAGATTGCCCAGTACTGTGGCATCAGTGAGAGTTGCTTTAATGCCCATATGCGTAAACCATTATCTGATGCGGAACGCCAGCAGTTTCTCAAAGCAATTGATGCGATTGCCAACGGCAAAAGCAAGTAAACACTATCTTGGATTACAGTAAACCTTTACGGTCGTTTTTTCAGGAGGTGTAAGACGTGAAATGCCGATACAAGTCAATCCTACAGCAAGACGACAACGTTAAAATCGAAGTAACTACAGGCGAATATTGTGCAGACCTGCCAACTGGCAAAATAAAAGTAATGGTGGAGTACTACCCTGCCATTGGCAAGAGCGTAGTTATGGTGAGCAATGTACATAAAAGGGCGAAACGCTGTAAAAATGCTGACGAGTTGGCGAAGCATTTGCTTACGCCTGTTAACAAAGCTAATCGTAAAACATTGAGTACAACAGGTAAGTCCACCGCTAAAGCGAACAAGCCTGTTGTAAGCGTTGTTGAGGGCGACAGTATCAATGTTACAGATGCTGTATGTGATGATATAGACGATAGCGTTGCTGACGTTGATTACAGCACCGTTGACACGGAAACAGGCGAATTGTTTAGTTGTCGCACCAGCAAAAGCCTGCATAATACATGGGTACACGTTGGTAAAGAGATAGTTGCAAGCTACAAGTGGGACAAGTGCCTGTTTATCACTTGTACAATGGCAAGCCGTCCGTCATATGACGAGATGAACCATTTAGCCACTGGATTCGTCAATCGCTTAAAAAAACAGTTCAAGGAAGACTTTCAAGGAATACATAAATTCCTTGAGCCGTGTGATGACGGTAGTTGGCACGTCCATTACATCGCTTGTTTCCATGAGATACCTGAAATGTTTGAAAAGTGGGCAAAAAGGTGGTGGGCAAGAAAGCAGGGCTACGACAATCCAAAACAAGTTGAGGTACGTGCAATCAGCAGTCAAGCTGACCTAGAAGCAACAATACGCTATCTCAATCCGTGTTCCACGAAAAAAGAACACCGCATTCCATTTTATCCGAAGAATTGCCAGTGTATGCGTGGGTATGGCGATTATGCGATGCCGACAATAGCAATTTGTGATTTTGAAACAGCAAAAAAAATCGTGGGGCATGAAGACCCCACGAAACGCAAAAATATAAGAGTGATTGATGCCGATACCAATGTTGAGTTGTATTATCGCATTGAGTATCACTTCACTGGATATATTATAGCACATTGCAAAAAACAACACTACGATATTTCCGCAGATAAACCCAAAATACCTGAATCAAAACCAGTGCAAAAGTCGCTACTGCAATCCATGCGGAAAGACGTAGACTGCACAGAGCGTAACACTGCCATGTGGCAGGATTACAAGTACGCTATGCTGGGCTGGTGAGTATAATTCTGACGTTTTGTGAGCGAATACCAAAACTGAAACTGAAACCATTTCATTTGCGGAAAGTGTACCAAAATAAAAAAGACGACCGCTTGAATTGGTACAGACAGTTTGAAAGGAGTAATCAAAAATGGAGTATGGATATTGTCGCATCTCCACCCCAAAACAAAACATAGACAGACAAGTCCGTAACATTCTTCAAGCATTTCCAAACGCTAAAATTTACAAGGAAATTTACACCGGAACAAAGACTACAGGTCGAAAAAAACTGGAAGAAATCGTGAAGCTTGCACGTTCTGGCGACACAATTATTTTTGACAGTGTTAGCAGAATGAGCCGTAATGCTGATGAGGGGGTTAAGCTGTATATGCAGTTGTATGATGAGGGCGTCAACCTTGTGTTTGTCAAAGAACCGCACATAAATACAGCGACTTACAGCAAAGCTTTAAGTAGTGCTAACAGCCTATCAGATACAGGCAATCAGATAGCAGACGAGTACATAAAAGCGACACGCAACGTGCTGAAATTACTTGCAGAAAATCAGATACACCTTGCTTTTGAGCAGTCACAGAAAGAGGTAGACGACTTGCACCGCCGAACCGCTGAGGGCATCGAAACTGCACGGCGTAACGGTAAGCAGATTGGACAGGTTGCAGGGCGTAAGCTAAATGTCAAAAAGGCAAAACCTGCAAAAGAGATTATCCGCAAGCACAACGTAAGCTTCGGCGGAACACTCAATGATAGTGAGTGTATAACGCTTGCAGGAATATCACGCAACACGTTCTACAAATACAAGCGTGAGTTGCTTGCGGAGATGATGCGATGAATGCGTTGCTTGCTGTTACGCCGTAACGGTAACAGTAACGCTAACGGTGCAGATAAGGGGAGTGTTGAGAGAGGGGGACACCCTCTTTCAGCCCTCGGCAGAGTAGGTGCAGGGCAACGCCCTTGCCCCTCGGAGAGCCACTTACACTTTTGATGACGGCTAGCCAGTTGTCAAAAGTGATAAGGGGCTACTCTTACAAAGAGTAGCAGAATCAAGACTTGCAAGTCCAGTGTAAGCTTGCAGATTGGACAAAAAGCCACGCAAAGCCGTGAAAACGGCGAAAATGCGTGCTTTTTGGGGAATCAGCAAGCGTGGGACAGTACGATGCAGACAGCTACAGTTGCAGGGCATAGACAGAAGTAGACGGCTATAGGTATAGCAAGGTATACCTGTACAGCAAAATCAGCGAAAGGAGCGGTACAGATGCGACATATCAGTTATGCGAGAGGTAAAGGCAAGCTGAGGCACAATAACAGAGAGATGATTTCGCCCAACGTGGACAAGGCAAGAATCGCTAATAACATCGAATTAAAACGGCAAAGTTTAGCCGATGCGTATGAGGAGATATTCGGCGATGCGTTGACAGAATACAACAAAAAGCAACGGCGTTCTGACCGAAAAATCTCAAATTATTTTGAAAAATTATTTGATGTAAAAGCAGATGAAATGAGAGCCGACACTGTCATTAAAAACGATAACAAACAGCAATCCTTTTACGAGTATGTGGTCGGTGTTGGCAAGATGGAAGACACAGGATATGCAAGCAATCCGGACGCAGCAAGAGTTGCAGTTGAATGCTTAGAAGAGTATATGGCAGGCTTTGAGAAGCGTAATCCACAGTTCCATGTGTTTAATGCAGTGATACATCAGGACGAAGCCACACCACACCTGCATTATGATATGATACCGTTTGCTGAGGGTTTCAAAAAAGGAATGACCAGACAACAAGGCATCAATAAGGCACTGGAGCAAATGGGATATGGTAAAGGTAAGAAGGCGATTGCCAACTTCACGCAGTCGGAACGAAAAGTTTTCAGAGAAATTTGCGAAAAACATGGCTTTGAAATTGCTGAGGAAACCAAAGGCAGAGGACAAACTTATACCTGCGAGGAGTACCGCCAGACTGCCGAAAAAAACAGGGAAGAAATTGCAGAACAGGAAGCCATAAAAGCCAAAAATCAAGCGGAAATCGAAACGCAAAAGCAGATAATCGCCGACAAAAAAGCAGAAGCCGAAAGTACGGTTGATGCGTTTGAACCTGCACCGACAAAAATTGAAAAAACTCTTTTTGGTAAAGAAAAAAGAGTTGAAAAATCGAAAGAAGAAATCGAGTTAGAAAAGCAAATGGCAGCTGCAAAAATGGTTTTAGCTGAGAGAAAGGCAGTTGAGAAAGACAAGCATATTATCGCACAAAAACAATATCAAATCCGACAAGATAAACAGCAACTGATGCAGGCACAAGCCACCTTACAGCAACAGCAAAAGGCACTCTCCGAGGAGAGAGAAAAGCTGAAATACGTTGCCAAAAGCCAAGCCCGATATGAAGCCGAGAAACTGCTTAAAAAGCAAGGTTATGTGCGTAAGGGTAATCCTGCACAGCAACGGTTGATGCAGGCTCAGATGCAAGCACAGATTGTCAGAGAGCAAACAAAAAATAATGATTTTGAGATTGAGAGGTAAAGATAAATGAACGTACTAATTAAGCAGACCTGCATGACGTTTGACCCCGACTATGGCACGATTGAGAGTGTAAGTTACAGCACAACACTGACCGCAGATATGCCAGTCACTGATGCAATTTTGATAATTACAGACTTTGTAAACTCACACTTGAAACATATTGTAAAGCGTAACAACGCTAACTACACTGAGGGTGCGTTGGCTTCTGTATCGACTGACGGTGATACTTACAGCTTTGCAATTAAGGGTGAACCTGAAACTACAGCAACGGAATTTGATTTCGAGGTGTAAAAATGAAAAACGAAAACACAGAATACATAGTCAATGTTTGTTTTGGCGATGGACAGATAACAGATATAATAATCGCATATCTCGTGGAAAAATTAAAAGAAGAAAAGAAAAATTAATCTTGAAGCAGTTGACTTTATGCTACTTTTTTGATAAAATAAAATAGCATATACAATTGCTTTGCTTAAAAAGGAGTGGATTATACGAAGCAAAGCATATATACAACAGCGTGCTATTGCAGGCTTTCACGTGATGACCTGACAGACGGCACAAGCGTTTCAATTGATACTCAAAAGAAACTACTTGAAGATTACTGTCAATCCCACGGACTTACAATATACGATTTTTATTGCGATGACGGATACACTGGCACGAACTTCAATCGTCCTGATTTTGGGCGTATGATGCAAGATGTGAGCGATAATGTTGTAAATACAATCATTGTAAAAGATTTGTCACGACTGGGCAGAAATTATATTGAGGTCGGTAAACTAATTGAAGAAATTTTCCCTGAAAGTGGAGTGCGGTTTATTGCAATTGGTGACAATATCGATACTATCAACAGCGATGCAGATTATGGCTTTATGATGCCGCTAAAGAACGTATTTAATCAATATTATCCTGCTGATGTAAGCAGAAAAACACGTCAGGCGTTTAAGGCTAAGGCAAAACGTGGCGAATTTATCGGTACTAATGCACCTTATGGCTACTGCAAGTCTGATGTTGATAAGCACGTCCTTGTTATTGATGAAATAATAGCACCGATTGTCAAAGAGATATTTGAGATGGTCGCTTACAAAGGCTATGGCTACAACAAAGTTGCACGTGTCCTAAGCGAAAGAAGAATCCTGACACCAACAGCTTACCGCTATCAAAGAGAGGGTAAAGCTTACGACAAAGACCCGTTTGACTGGAATCTTGTGTCTGTTAGGCGTATTCTTGAAAACAGCGAATATCTCGGTTGTGTGGTCAACGGCAAAAAGCAAAAACTGTCTTTCAAGAGCAAAAAAGTTGTTCCAGTATCAAAAGATAAATGGATTGTTGCAGAAAACACTCATCAACCAATCATTACAAGGCAACTGTGGGACGATGCACACGCACGCCTAAACAGTCGCAAGAGAGGGAGTATAACAGGCAGTATCAATATATTTGCTGGATTGGTAAAGTGCGACAGATGCGGTTATGCCCTTACTCTTGGAAACAACAAGGCAGGTAAGCATTATCTTTCGTGTAGCACTTATAAGCGTAAAGGTAAAGATGCCTGCACATTGCATTTTATACAGTATGATGACCTGTATCAGATAGTTTTGTCTGACATTCGAGAAAAACTTAGCTTACTTAAAAGCAACGAGGAAATATTTGCACGCAGATTGCAAGTGGAACTGGGCAACACAAGTACATATAAGATGCAGTCACTGCAAAAAGAAATTGCCGAAACCGAGAAACGTCTGCAATTTCTGGACAAAAAGTTTGACCAGATGTATGAGGACAGGCTCACAGGCTTACTTCCAGATAACAAATTCAGAGAAATGGCTGAAAAGACAAAAGCAGAACAAGAACAACTGAGCAAAAAGCTTTCAGACTTAAAGTTGCAGTTGGCACAGCAACAAACAGTAGATAACAGCATTTCTCAGTTTTTGGAGATTGTCAGAAAATATACAGACATTAAAGAACTTGATAGCGAACTGCTTAACCGACTTGTCGAAAAAATTGTAGTCGGTAACAAGATAAAAAGTAACAAAGGATATACGCAACAAATCACGATACACTATCGGTTTATCGGAGATTTGGAGAGTATTGACCTCTCAAAATAACTTATACGGTCGTTGGTTCAAATCCAGCTCCCGCAACCATAATCGCACCTAACGAATGATACAATCGTTGGGTGCTTTTTTATTGTAAAAAAGCCGAGAAATAAGCACATTTCCGGCAATTATCAAACGATAACAGCCACAGTGAGAAGAAAATCACGGTGGCTGTTTTTCATTTTCGGGGGGAAAATAAAACGATAGCAAGTTATTGTTTTATTTTAGGAGTTAACGTTTTCTTTTTGAGGCTATCGTTTTCTGAGTGGAAAAGCGACTTAAATGAACAGTGCAATCAATTTAAAGTCAACTCCCCAGCCAATTTCTCATCCATCATACGCAGTACGTAAATGTCGTCCAAAACAACAAACAACTCAGAACATGTTGAGTGCGTGGTATTGATGTCACGGGTTGCAAAATAAGTGAGCGAAAAAGTGCCGATTTTTCGGCACTTTTGATTTTTATAGGATCATATGACATTCAAATTTCAAAGTCTTTTTTTGTGTGTGGAAACAAGTCGGAGCTGTTCTTCAGATACACAGATTTATGATTTTCACAAAGTAGTCAAGACAGGACTGTAAGCGGAAACAAATCGAGGTATGAAAATGCTCGTTTCTATTTTTTCAATAATCTGAAAAAATTCCGCTTGCACTCAATCACATGTTCTTTTC
>DYCW01000205.1 GCA_019417865.1 Ruminococcus sp.
TTTATGATTTCCCATTGACTATCCGTCAGATCACTTGTATATCTCATAATACCCTATATTATATCACTTCCTCTTTGTGAAGGCAAGTTCTAAGTTTTGCACAATAAAAGAATGAATTTTTGTGATTGATCTCCTCTTATAATCGACCTTCTAGATGCCAGATTTCTGTTTCAATGACTTTTGTCATATACTGCATTTCCTTTTTTCTTTTTTCTGGATCTTTCTCCTGTACAATATCTATGAGCATACCTGCAAGTGCCTCCGTATAAAATCGCACCAAAAACGATTTAAAATCCGGCTCTAAAGTTGTTCGTTTTTCTTCTTCTGCACGATCAAAAACGGACTGTACAATACTGTAAAAATCTGCACAGAAAAATCGTTTCATCTCTTCTCTGCCAATGGAATCGTAGGCACAGTTGATTAAATAGTCATTTTGATCTACATATTCCACAACAAAAGCAATTGCTTCTTCATAGTCTATCAGTAAATCAAAATGCTGCACCACTTGGATTGCCTCTTCCTCAAAAATCCACTTGAGCAAGGCGTAAATATCTGCGAAATGATAATAAAATGTTTTGCGGTTAATTTTACATTCCCGAATGATTTCGCTAACAGTAATTTTTGAAAATGGCTTTTTTCGCATGAATTTTTTCAGTGCTTCCGCAATTTTTTGTTTTGTCTGCATAGAGATTTCCGCATTGGTCATTTCTAATCCACATCCTCTCTTTGAATATTGCTATGCATTCGATATCCATCCAAATTTGAACTTACATTTATTATACAACCGTCCTATAAAAACGTCAAGGTATTTTTTTCTGGTCAGATACCGGTTACTTGTGTGATATGTAACAATTGTGTATTATCTGACCGTGGTATTTTCCTCTTAAATGCGTTATACTCAAAATATACCGCAGAGAAAGGAGGGCAATATGCAGATCTACCAATATCATATCACATTGGAAGTCCCCTTGGGAAATCGTCATGGCGTTTTGCAAATTCAGGTACAAGACAATACCATTTCTGGGGGTTTGTATTTATTGGGGGGATGTTTTTCCATTTTCGGTACAACGGTCGAAACTGGCAAATGTCAGATACACGGAAAGTTTTGCAGTCCAAAACAAGAATATCTCTATCAAGCAGAAGGCTTTTACGATGCGGAACAGATCTTTCTGCGGCTTCATTTGGGATATCGTATTTTCCGTTTGATTGGATATGGTACAAAGCAAATAGTGCAAAAAGGAGAAAAAGAGAATGGCTTATATCGAGATGATCAACAGCTGTAAGACCTATCTTATGGGGGACAGTACGATCTATGCCAACCGTGATGTTTCCTTTTCCGTAGAAAAAGGAGAACTTGCCATAATTTTAGGCTCTTCTGGTGCCGGAAAGTCAACGGTATTGAATATTCTTGGCGGCATGGATTCCAATGACAGTGGATCAGTGATCATTGATGGAAAAGATATTTCTAAATACAACCGAAATCAATTGACGGCATATCGTCGCACAGACGTGGGCTTTGTCTTTCAGTTCTATAATCTGGTGCAGAATCTAACAGCAAAGGAAAATGTGGAACTGGCATCAGAAATCGTGGAAAATGCACTGGATTCTGTTACCGTTTTGAAAGATGTGGGGCTTTCCAACAGAATCAATAATTTTCCTGCACAGCTTTCCGGTGGCGAACAACAGCGAGTTGCCATTGCCAGAGCCATTGCCAAGAATCCAAAGATTCTGCTTTGTGACGAACCCACGGGAGCACTGGATTACAACACCGGAAAACAAGTCCTTCAAATCTTGCAGGATATGAGCAGAAAAAAAGGTGTAACGGTTATTATTGTCACACATAATGGTGCAATCGCACCGATTGCAGACAGAGTGATTCATATGCATGATGCTCATGTCAGTAAAATCGAGGAAAATCCGAACCCAAAGAAAATTGCAGATATAGAATGGTAGGTGCAGGGGAATGAAAAAGAAAGCACTGAACAAAGATATCCGCAAAAGTGTTTCCAAATCCAAAGGGCGATTTATTTCGATTTCGTGTTTGATTGCATTAGGGAAACACTGATTAAATCTTCCCATTGAGCCACGAATATGGTATAATAG
>DYCW01000206.1 GCA_019417865.1 Ruminococcus sp.
GATGAGGGCTATATTGTGATTTCACAGGGACGAGATGCACAAGATTGTTCTCTGAGTCGTGGTACAATGTTTGGTGCATACACCCAGCAGATGCAGTGGGTAGAAACGAGATTGGAGAGCATTTTTTAATCTGTTGTTGGTTTGAAAAGACAAAAGTAAAAAACAGATAGGAGAGACGCACAATATGATAAAAACAATCGCAAAAGCAACGCTTGCGGTCAATGAAGTGCTTCGTATAAAAAAATCCAGGATTCAAAATGGAACCGGAAAACGGCGTGTTTGCGTTGTCACAGGTATTCATGGAGACGAGCTGGAGGGGCAGTATTTGGTTTGGCTGCTGGAACATTATCTTCAGCAGCACATTGACCAGCTGGATGGTACAGTGGATATTTATCCGGCATTGAATCCTATGGGCATTGATTCGATCACAAGAGGCATTCCACAGTTTGATTTGGATATGAATCGGATTTTTCCAGGCAATGCAAACGGCACCATGATGGAGGTAGTGAGTGCTTCCATCATCGAAGACTTGCAGGGGGCTGATATTTGTATTGATATTCATTCCAGCAATATCTATTTGCGGGAATTGCCGCAGATCCGAATGAGTGTTCCAACTATGGAAACGCTGTTGCCTTATGGGAAGCTTTTGAATGTGGATTTTATCTGGGTGCATGAATCGGCAACGGTGTTGGAATCTACACTGGCACATAGCCTGAACAGCATTGGAACAAAGACACTTGTGGTAGAAATGGGCGTAGGCATGCGTATTACACAGGCGTACGGCAAACAACTGTTTGACGGTATTTTGAATCTAATGCAGGCATTGGGGATGTGGCGTGGCAAAGTTCCGGCAGTGCGGGAGCCGATTGTCTCTCTGGACGGTGCAGTGGAGTTCTTGAATTCCGATGCAGCAGGCATTTTTGTACCGGCAGTCTCTTTCGGCACAATGGTGCAGAATGGTGATCACATCGGTGATATTTTGAATACATTGGATGGATCGATAGCAGCTTCCATTCACGCCAATTGTGACGGCTTACTTTTCACACTGCGGGAATATCCGGTGGTATACGGCGGTTCCTTGCTAGGACGGATTCTGAAACAAACAGACGGAAAGGCGGGGAATGCAGTATGAAAAAAGAGATTCTCTATTCGCTGAAGTCTCCATATCGGGACAGGTTGGGTGTTGTGGGATATCGGGTCGGCAGCGGAGAA
>DYCW01000207.1 GCA_019417865.1 Ruminococcus sp.
GCTGAAAAACTGCGATTTCAGTGATGTTTTATATTACTGTGATTGTTGTTGAATGAAAAAATCTGATTTATATTGAATAGTTTAATTGAAATGGCAATATTTCTGTCTACGATGCTCATACGCAATTTATTGTGAAAGTAATTTAAAGATAATATCATATAAAATATACATTAAAAGGTAAATTAACAAGGAGAATTGGATGAAAACGATTGCTGTGATTGATGATGATGTATCAATTGGAAATCTTTTAACGGATTTGCTGGAACGGGTGCCATATCGTGTGATCCGTGCCTATTCTGGTACAGAAGCTATTTACCTGTTGTCTCAATGCAGACCAGATTTGATTTTGCTGGATTTGATGATGCCGGGGCTGTCCGGCGAAGAAGTTCTGCCACAAATACAGGGCATTCCGGTGATTGTGATGAGTGCAAAAGCCAGTGTGCAGGATAAAGTACAGCTTCTGCTTGGAGGGGCAGCGGATTATATCACGAAACCGTTTGATACAGAAGAATTGCTGGCAAGAATTGTTGTACAACTCCGCAAACAGGAGGCGGTGCAGACACACCAGCTAACTTTTGCAGAAATTATGCTGGATATTGACCAGCATCTTGTACAGGTCTCTGGTACAACCGTGCATCTGACTAAAACGGAGTTTGCCATCCTCAAGCTGCTGATGCAGCATGTCGGGCAAGTACTTCCAAAATCCACGTTACTGGAACGGATTAGTGTGGATACACCGGACTGTGTGGAAAACTCTCTGAAGGTGCATATCAGTAATTTGCGTCGGAAGTTGCGTGCAGTCACCGGAACAGATTATATCGAAGTTGTTTGGGGGATTGGATTTAAGCTGCGGGAATCTTAATCAAATCTAAACCATTTTCTTTACTGCTTTCTAAACCCTTTTGCGGTATCCTAATGGTATCAAATAAAGGAGGTCTTACAACATGGATTATGTGTTACAGACAAATGCCCTGTGCAAGCAGTACAGGAATTTTCAGGCTCTGCACAACCTGACCATGCATGTACCGAAAGGTTCTATTTATGGATTTGTAGGCAGAAACGGAGCAGGGAAAACGACATTGATTCGCTTAATTACCGGATTGCAGCCGGCTACATCTGGCGAATATGTGCTATACGGCAGAAAGGATACTGCTCATGACATTGGTTGTTCCCGTAGGAGAATGGGAGCAGTCGTGGAAACGCCGTCTATCTACCTGAGCATGACCGCTGAAGAAAATCTGAGGGAGCAGTATCGTATTCTGGGGCAGCCGTCCTTTGACAGCATTCCAGAGTTGTTGCAGCTAGTTGGTCTTTCTCATACTGGCAGGAAAAAAGCGAAAAATTTTTCGCTTGGTATGCGGCAGCGGCTTGGCATTGCGGTAGCTCTCGCAGGCAATCCGGATTTTTTGGTATTGGATGAGCCAATCAATGGCTTGGACCCACAGGGTATTATTGAGATACGGGAATTGATTTTAAAATTAAATCGGGAAAGACAGATAACGGTTTTGATTTCCAGCCATATCTTAGACGAACTTTCCCGTCTCGCAACGCATTATGGGTTTATTGATCATGGCAGAATGATCAAGGAAATCAGTGCTGCGGAGCTGGAGCAATCCTGTCGAAAGTGCGTACGTGTGACTGTTTCTGATATCAAAGCGTTGACACGGGTATTAGATGCTATGCAATTGGAATACAGCATAGCGGATGATACCACTGCTGATATTTTTGCAAAAATTTCTGTTACCAAACTGGTGAATGCTCTGAATGCTGAGCACTGTGAGGTATTCTCCATGCAGGAACGGGATGAGAGTCTGGAAAGCTACTTCATGAATCTAGTGGGAGGTGACAGAACATGAGTCAATTACTGCGTGCGAATTTCTTTCGCTTGTGGAAGAGTGGTATCTTTCGTCTGTGTGTATTGTTTTCTATTGGACTGAGCGGTTTTATGGTGATTATGAGATATGTGGACATTCAAAAACATCCAGAAGAATATGCAGAACTGGGTATAGAATATTCCAGTGCAGATGGGCTGATGTTCATTGGTGCTCTGTATTTGTTATTTGCAGCGGCAGTGCTGGTGGGCATCTTTGTTGGAACGGAATATGCAGATGGTACCATTCGCAATAAACTTGTTGTTGGGCACAACAGACCGACTATTTATCTTTCTAACTTGATTGTTTGTGCAGTTGCAAATGAAATTGTTTTGCTTTCTCATATTGCCGTTGTATGGATTTTTGGAAAACTACTATTGACGGTAGAAATGTCAGTAAAAGAAATATTATCATTTGTTTTACTGGAATTTCTTTCTTTTCTGGCTTTGACAGCTGTGTTTGTACTGTTTGCCATGTTGATACAAAGTAAAGCTGCTTCTTCTGTTACAGTGTTGATTTTGAGCATTATTCTGCTGTTTGCAACTATGACAATTCAAAATAAGCTGGATGCACCGGAATATTATGAGGGATATACCTATACCAATGAAGAAACTGGAGAAGTGATAGAACGGGAACGGGAGAAGAATCCAGATTACTTAACAGGGACGAAACGACAAGTTTATGTTTTTCTGAACGACTTTTTACCGTCTTCCCAGATCTATCAGGTTGCTATGCAGAAATCAGATCATGCTGGTCAAATGGCAGGGTATGCCGGATTGTTATTTCTTGTATCAACTGGTGCAGGAATCATCGTATTTCGGAAGAAGGATTTGAAATAAAAAGTAGGTGAGCAGATTGACACTTTTTTGGATGTGCATGTGTGTGGGCTGCGGTATTTGTTTGATTCTGTTGCTGATAAAAATTCGGTTGATGCGAAAGGCAGCAAGGGAGATTACAGAACAACTTTCGGAACAGCTGCACGCAGATACCAATGTTCTGTTAACGGTGTCTACTGGGGACAAGACAATGTGTCAGTTAGCGGCCGCACTCAATGAGCAGTTATCTGCTCTGCGGCAGGAGCGGCTGCATTGTCAGCAGGGCGACCAAGCGTTAAAAGACGCTGTCACGAATATCTCACATGACCTGCGTACGCCGCTGACTGCAATTTGCGGTTATCTGGATTTGTTGCAGAAGGAGAAAGTGAGTCCGTCCGCTCAAGATTATCTGGCAATTATTACCGAACGGACGCAAACGATTCGGCAGATGACAGAGGAAATGCTGCAATATTCTGTAGCAGTCTCTGAACAACCGGATTCTATGAAAGAAGATGTCATACTCAATCATGCATTGGAAACAACACTTTCCAATTTTTATGCAGCCATCTGTAAGGCAAATCTGCATCCGGAAATTCAACTTTGTGAAAAGCAGGTGCATCGGCTGCTCAATGCAGCTGCTTTACAGCGGATTTTTTCCAATATTCTTCAAAATGCAATTCGATATAGTGATGGTGATTTACAGATTACTTTAATGGAAGATGGCAGCATAACATTTTCCAACCATGCTGTCAAACTGGACACAGTCAAGGTGGGAAGACTATTTGAACGCTTTTATACAGTAGAGACAGCAGGGAAATCCACTGGTTTGGGGCTTTCTATTGCAAAGCGTCTGACGGAGCAGATGGGGGGGAAGATTCAGGCAGCCTATCAACAACAGGTTTTGACCATCACTTTGTATTTCCCTTCCAATCAATATCTGCTCTTTGAGGAAGAAGTACAGTAGTGTGATTTCCTCCCTTGACGATGATAAATAAAGAAATATGGCTATTAAAACCGGTTTTACAAAGCGAATGATTTTGTAAAGCCGGTTTTTTTATTTTAAACTTAAAAAAGCAAAAATCGAAAATAAATTTATATAAACTTGTTGACAAGTTCCTTAAATGTGGTATAATAATAATTATAGAAAGCAGGTGAGTTTATGGAGAAGCACACATACAGCATTGTCCTAACGGATACTGTTGTAAGAGAAGTGGATCGACTGGCAGCACAGAAAGGTACCAGCCGTTCTAATATGATGAATCAAATTCTGGCAGATTATTTTTCTTGTAACACGCCGGAGAAGCAAATGGCATCTATTTTTTCTATGATAGAAAATCAAATGCAAACATTGTTTCGGGTGCAAATGCAGGCTTCTGATGCGATGCTTTCTCTAAACAGTGCATTGCAGTACAAGTATCGTCCGACCATACGGTATCGAGTGGAATTGCTGCGAATGCCATCAGAAAATACCATTGGTTGGCTGAAAATTTCCTGCCGAACCCAGAATCAAACTTTACTGTATAGTATGCAGCAGTTTTTTCATTTCTGGATTGGTCTGGAGCTGCAAACGAATCCGGCTTATCAGTCTATTTCCAAGATGTATACTTTGATGGAGAATGGATTTGTTCGTCGTCTGCTTCGGCGAAATTTGCAAAACGAGGAGCAGATTGCGGATGCCATCAGTCAATATATCCGCCAGTTTGATTGCCTCATCAAGCGGTATTTTGCTGGATTACAGCAGCAGATACCATTGGAACAATTACAAGATGCGTTGGAACAATCTTACCTGCAAATGCAAAAAGAACAGGGAGTACCGTTTATTTAGAAGCAAAACGAGGAAACATCATATTAGCCGTCATTAACCATTTGATAGTATGAATGAAACGTGTTATGTTGTGTGGGCTGTGGGAAAATGGATTGTTGCAGCCCGAAAGGAGGATCTATTATGAATGCACAGAAATTGACGGAAAAATCTTTGGAAGCCATTCAACATGCAAATGATTTGGCAATCTCTCACCAGAATCAAATGATTCAGCAGGTACATTTGTTGTGTGCTTTGTTGCAGCAGGAATCTGGTCTGATTCCACAGTTATTCCAGAAAATGGGGCTTTCTGCGGAGACAGCTGTACAGGATCTGGAACGGCAGATTGACCAGTTGCCGGCAGTCACAGGTAGTGGCAGAAAAGCAGATTCTGTTTATGTCGCACAGGATGTGGATACAGTTTTGACCGATGCAGAGAAGCAGGCAGAAAAAATGCGGGATGCTTATGTATCTGTAGAGCATATTATGCTCAGTCTGCTTGATCATGCCAATACAGACCTGAAGAAATTGTTTCAGAAGTGGAGCCTCAAAAAGTCAGACTTTTTGAATGCTTTAATGTCAGTGCGGGGCAACCAGCAGGTCACTGGACAAAATCCAGAGGAAACCTACGATGTCTTGACGAAGTATGGACAGGATTTGGTGCAGCTTGCTCGCAATAATAAATTGGATCCTGTTATCGGCAGAGACAGCGAGATTCGGAATGTGATTCGGATTTTGTCCCGTAAAACGAAAAACAATCCGGTTTTAATCGGGGAACCGGGAGTCGGGAAAACCGCAATTGCAGAGGGATTGGCACTGCGAATTGTTCGAGGGGATGTACCGGACAATTTGAAAGAACGAAAACTGTTTTCGTTGGATTTGGGGGCATTGGTTGCCGGTGCAAAGTATCGGGGCGAATTTGAAGAACGGTTAAAAGCAGTTTTGAATGAAATCAAAAAGAGTGAGGGGAAAATTATCCTCTTTATTGATGAGTTGCACACCATTGTCGGAGCAGGTAAAACAGACGGGGCAATGGATGCCGGCAACTTGTTAAAGCCGATGCTGGCGAGAGGAGAATTGCATTGTATCGGTGCCACTACGCTGAATGAATACCGACAGTATATCGAAAAAGACGCTGCATTGGAACGACGGTTTCAGCCGGTTATGGTGAACGAGCCAACCGTAGAGGATACGATTTCTATCTTGCGTGGTCTGAAAGAACGGTATGAGGTTTTTCACGGTGTAAAGATTCAAGATCAGGCTCTGATTGCTGCTGCAACGCTTTCGGATCGTTATATTACAGACCGCTTCTTGCCGGATAAGGCCATTGACCTGATTGATGAAGCGTGTGCATTGATTCGGACAGAGATGAATTCTATGCCGACAGAGATGGATGAAATCCAGCGGAAAATCATGCAGCATGAAATTGAAGAAGCGGCTTTGAAGAAAGAAGACGATAAACTGTCACAGGCACATCTGGCAGAGGTACAGCAAGAATTGGCACAAATGCGGGAACAGTTCCATGCCATGAAGGCACAGTGGGAGAATGAAAAGACGAATATCTCTAAAGTGCAAAAACTGCGGGAGGAGTTGGAGCAGGTCAATGCACAGATTGAAAAGGCAGAACGAGAATATGACTTAAATAAAGCGGCTGAATTGAAGTATGGCAAGTTGCCTTCTCTGAAGAAAGAATTAGAAGCAGAAGAAGAAAAGGCAGAGACATCCAAAGAAAAGAGTGACAGCCTGCTGCGGGATAAAGTCACCGAAGAGGAAATTGCAAGAATTATCTGCCGCTGGACAGGCATTCCAGTTGCTCGTCTGATGGAGGGCGAACGGGAAAAGCTGCTGCATATGGAAGATATTTTACATCGCCGTGTTATCGGTCAGGATGAAGCCGTGGAGAAAGTCAGCGATGCGATTTTACGTTCCCGTGCCGGTATTCAAGATCCGAATCGACCGCTTGGTTCGTTCCTGTTTTTAGGACCAACCGGTGTTGGTAAAACCGAACTGGCGAAAGCACTGGCAGAGGCATTATTTGATGATGAAAATAACATTGTTCGGATTGATATGAGTGAGTATATGGAGAAGTTCAGTGTGAGCCGTTTGATTGGAGCACCTCCTGGATATGTTGGATACGAGGAAGGTGGTCAGCTAACGGAAGCTGTTCGGAGAAAACCGTATGCAGTTGTTCTGCTGGATGAAATCGAAAAGGCACATCCAGATGTCTTTAACATCTTGCTGCAAGTTCTGGATGATGGCAGAATCACCGATTCGCAGGGCAGAACGGTAGACTTCAAGAATACCATTATCATTCTGACTTCTAATCTGGGTTCACCGTATATTTTGGAAGGGATCAATGCAAATGGTGAGATTTCGGAAGAAGCCCGCCAAAAAGTTGACCAGCTGCTGAAGCAGTCATTCCGTCCGGAATTTCTGAACCGTCTGGATGAAATTGTTTTCTATAAGCCATTGATGAAAACGGAAATTTATCAGATTGTGGATTTGATGTTGAATAATCTGCGGAAACGGTTGGAGGAAAAGCAGCTATCCCTGAACGTAACCGATGCTGCAAAAGATTATATCATTTCAAATGGATATGATGTCAACTATGGTGCTCGTCCGCTGAAGCGTTGGATTCAACAAAAAGTAGAGACGCTGCTAGCAAGAAAAATCATTGCCGAGAATGTTGCACCAAATACGGTACTGCAGGTGGACTATGACGGCAGTAGGCTGATTGTCCGATAAATGCTGCATTTATGCGTATTTTTTCATAAAAATCGAGTCAAAAAGCAGCGAATCTTCTGTATAATTGTCATTTTTGCAAAGAGTTCTTGACAAATCCTTTGGAATCCGCTATAATGCGTATAGATAACGATTTATGGAGGATTTACGATATGACAAAGACAGAATTGATTCAGGCTGTGCAGGAAAAGCTGAACTGTACCAAGAAGGATGCCGAACTGGCGGTTAACACCGTGTTCGAAGTGCTTTCTGAAGCATTGGTTGCAGAAGAAAAGGTGACAATTTCTAAGTTTGGTTCTTTTGAAGTACGGCAGCGAAATGAAAAAATCTGTAAGAATCCGCACACGCATGAACCGATGATCGTTCCAGCATCCAAAGCACCTGTTTTTAAGGCAAGCAAGACGCTGAAGGATGTTGTCAATCAGAAGTAACGTCAAGCCAAGGGAAAAACGATTTAACTATGGAAGGGAGTATTTGCAAAATGGCAAGACAGAAGAAAGAGACTGTTACGGCAACAGAGGCAACTGCTACACCGGCAAAGAGAACTGTAACTCGTAAGAAAGTTTTGTTTACCTTGCAGTTTGCTGGCAAGGAACTGACTGTTGCAGAGATGGAAGAACTGGCGGTATCTACATGGATGGAATTGACCAGCGGTCAGAAAAAGGACGCCAAGGACATTCAGCTTTACGCAAAGCCGGAGGATGGCATGCTATATTATGTCATTAACGGTACATCCGGTTCCGTTGCTCTTTGAGTGGATGTAGAATAGAATCTGATGAAAAACCGTCTGCGGTGCAATTTTCGCAGACGGTTTTTGTTTTAGTTGTTCATAGTACGCATTTGTGCAGAAATAACAGGCTGTCAAATCTGAATCAGACTTTTGTATTTTCATACGGAAAACAACGGGTTTACAGTTGCAGGGCTGTCTGCATGACAAATTGTATACATGATTTTTTCGTAAGTGATTGCCGTTGTTTTTATTTTCTGTTTTTTTAAAAGGGCACTTGCAATTTGCTTTTTCATGTGATATACTAAGTATGGATTCATGAATACCACCCATTTGAAACAATTGAATAAGAATAAACGGTGCCTCTGGCTGATAAACCAGAGGGTAAAAGGGAAACAGGTGAAATTCCTGTACGATCTCGTCACTGTAATTGGGAAGTAAGGAGCAATTGTGCAGCTGCACAGTCACTGACAACATGTTGGGAAGGCTGTTTCTTGCAAGGATCCTTCAGTCAGGAAACCTGCCGTTTATTGGTACAGGAAAGATAGATTCCAGATCACGAGGTATTGATCGTACTGTTTTCGGCACTGCTTCATTTTGAAGCAAGGCCTGATTGTTGTGCTTTCTACTCGTTTTCGGGCGGAAAGTATTTTTTGCTTTCTGCTCTCTATGTTATCTATTTTAAATCATCATCATGATAGCAGAAAAGGAGTATTATAATGAAAAAATTAGCAATTCTCACAACGGCGTTGGCAATGACTACTGCAATATTGACCGGTTGTTCTGGTGAAATAAGTACAGATACAGAAAGTTCCGGCAGCCAGATTGCTTCGGCTGCGGAAACAACCAATATTTCCACGGAAGAAACTGCTGTGGAAGAAGAAAATTATGACACCGGAGATGCATCTTTGGATAACATCCGCAATCAGGATGAGATTGGCGAAAAGGAATTGCTGGTACTTAGCTTTGGGACAAGTTATAACGATAGCCGCCGCTTGACCATTGGTGCAATTGAAAACGATTTAGAGAAAGCCTTTCCAGATTATTCAGTCAGAAGAGGCTTTACTGCCAATATCATTATTGATCATGTACAGCGTCGTGACGATATTTTGATTGATGATGTAGATGCGGCTCTGAACAGAGCGGTAGATAATGGTGTAAAAACGCTTGTCGTACAGCCGACTCATTTAATGCATGGTTTGGAGTATGACGAGCTGGTGGAAGCTGTTTCCGGGTATGCAGATGCATTTGATCAAGTCGTATTTGGAGAACCACTTTTGAGCAGTGATGAAGATTTTTCTAGGGTGGAAAAGGCAATTACAGAATGGACAGCAGAATATGATGACGGAGAAACGGCAATCTGTTTTATGGGTCATGGCACAGAAGCAGATTCTAATGAAGTTTATCAGAAAATGCAGGATTTGTTGACAGCAGATGGATATGAAAATTATTTTGTTGGTACAGTGGAAGCAGAACCGTCGTTAGAGGATGTATTGGCTGCGGTTCAGGCAGGAAATTATAAGCGTGTGATTCTGGAACCGTTGATGGTTGTAGCTGGAGATCATGCTAATAACGATATGGCAGGCGATGAAGAAGATTCTTGGAAAACTGCTTTTGAGGCAGCGGGTTATGAAGTGAAATGTCTGCTGCGTGGATTGGGCGAAAATGAAGCCATTCGGGAAATTTATGTAGAACACGCACAGGCTGCCATTCATTCGCTGGAACAGTAAAAATTGTTGAATATTAGTATATTATAATAATTAAACGGCTCAAATG
>DYCW01000208.1 GCA_019417865.1 Ruminococcus sp.
GGCAGCGTCAGATGTGTATAAGAGACAGATATTTATACTGTAATCATTATAATAATAAAAATGATTTGATAAAAATTACTGTCGATAATAAACCCGATGTTCCTTTGTAAAATTTCTGTTAGGTTCATTTGGTGTACGTATCAATTATCGACTGCACTTTTGATTTTCAAAGTTTTCTATATGCTAATTGTCCTAATTATATCATAGCAAGTCGAAAAAGTCAATCATGTCAGACGTGATCGAAGTTTTTTACGTCTATATTGGAAAATAAGGTGTTTTTATTATTTTTCTTTTTTAGCACTCATAAAAACAGTCTATTGTGTTAAAAACTGTGCAGCGTAGTGAACAGATATTTTTGGAAAAACCATTCAATTTTCAGGAAACTTGAAGAAAAATCGCAAAGCTTCTTGGAATTATGACGAGGAGCTGTATAAACGATACGCAATGAGGTCGAATGTTATTTTCTGAGATTAAAACGCTTTCGGAAAATCTGCACTCGTTATAATAAATTTGATTCCACTTTCTTTTTTGTCATCATGCTTGCCATGATTTTTGATGCTATTTTTATGTGAACACGCTCTAGTTGATGCAATAGCTCTTTTATATAAAATCAGATTTTTTCATTTTCCTCTTGACAAATGAAAGACAGTATGCTATAATAACGGTGTTATATAACGCTGTTATACAAGGAGCGACAAAGAAACCATGAGCAATGAAGAAACTGGAACAAGAGAAAAAATACTAGAAGCAGCAAAAACTGAGTTTTTAGAAAAGGGCTTTCTGAACGCTTCGCTTCGGAATATCGTTAAGACAGCCGGCGTCACTACAGGTGCATTCTATGGTTACTATTCCAATAAAGAAGCTCTTTTCACAGCCTTGGTCGAACCACATGCTGCTGCTGTTATGGGGAGATTCATGCAGGCACAAGATCACTTTGCGAATCTTTCCGACAGTGAACAGCCGGCACATATGGGTGTAGAATCAGGGGAATGCCTTGACTGGATGATTGACTATATTTACGACCATTTTGATGATTTTAAGTTGATTATCTGCTGTTCTGATGGTACGCCGTATCAGAATTTTATACATCAAATGGTGGAGATAGAGGTGGATTCCACCTATAAATTTATGGATACACTGCACCGTTTAGGAAATGCAGTACCGCAGATTGACCGACAACTCTGCCATATTGTTTCCAGCGGCATGTTCAGCGGCGTTTTTGAAATCGTCGTTCATGATATGCCAAAAGATAAGGCGAAAAGCTATGTGACAACACTTAAAAGATTTTATGAGGCAGGTTGGCAGAAAATTATGGGAATTCAGTTTTAGCGTCTTGAGAAGAGAGCGGTTTGCTCTTTTCTTTTGATATGAAGTTAGTATAAGCTAACTAATTAAAAGGAGGTATTATTTTGAAGAAACGATCCAATTTATCACGGCTGATGGAATATGCCGGAAGTCATCGCTATCTGACTTATTCGTCTTGGATTCTGTCAGCACTCAGTGCATTGATTGCCCTTGTGCCGTTCTGGTATCTTTGGAAGATCATCAAGGAGGTTCTGGCTGTGATGCCAAATTTCGGGCAGGCGGAAAACCTGAAACAAAATGGCTGGATGGCAGTGTTATTTGCGGTTCTATCCATGTTGATCTACATTGCTGGATTGATGTGTTCGCATCTCTCAGCATTTCGAGTGGCGACTAATCTTCGTCTGAAAACGCTTCGTCATATTGCAAAACTACCACTTGGTTTTGCGGAGCATTTCGGCAGCGGAAAGCTGCGTAAAATCATCAATGAATCCAGTGCTGCAACGGAAACTTACTTAGCCCATCAGCTTCCCGATAAGGCAGGTGCAATTGCAACACCAATTGGTTTATTGATACTGCTTCTGGTTTTTGATTGGAGACTGGGGTTGTTGAGTCTGATTCCCGTTGTATTGGGATTCCTGATTATGATGAGCATGACAGGGGAAAAAATGCGGCAGAAAATGACGGAATATCAGAATGCATTGGATGATATGTCCAATGAGGCGGTGGAGTATGTCAGAGGGATTCCGGTTGTAAAAACGTTTGGACAGACGGTTTTCTCTTTTAAGCGTTTCAAGGATTCAATTGACCGTTATAGTACCTGGGCAATTGCCTATACCAAAGATTTGCGTATGCCAATGATGTGTTATACGACTGCAATTAACGGTGTGTTTGCAATTCTGATTGCAGCTGCGTTGATTATATCACATGATGGCGTAACAAATGAATTTCTCCTGAATCTGATTTTTTATATTATCATAACACCGGTCATTTCCCTAACGCTGACAAGAATCATGTTTATGAGTGAAAATGGTATGATTGTGGATGATGCGATGAAACGAATTGACAGTGTGCTGAATATGAAGCCATTGGAGAATTTCCCGAATCCTAAGAATCCATCCGCTCCTTCTGTTGAGTTGAAAAATGTAACCTACAGTTATGATGGCAAGCGTAATGCATTGGACAATGTTTCGTTAAAAATCAATGCAGGGCAGACGGTTGCTTTTGTAGGACCTTCTGGCAGTGGAAAGACAACCGTAGCCAATATCATTAGTAGATTTTTTGATGCACAGAGCGGAGAGGTTCTGATCGGTGGTGTCAATGTCAGGAATATTGAAAAAAGAGAGCTGATGAATATGGTTTCTTTTGTATTCCAGAATAGCCGACTGATCAAAGCATCCATTCTGGAAAATGTTAGACTGGGCAGACCGAACGCTTCTAAAGAACAGGTGATGGGTGCATTGAAAAAGGCACAATGCATGGACATCATCGAAAAGCTGCCTGATGGTGTGGATACCGTTATTGGTACAAAGGGTGTATATCTTTCAGGAGGGGAACAACAGCGGATTGCCATTGCACGAACCATTCTTAAGGATTCTCCGATTATTATTTTGGATGAAGCAACAGCGTTTGCCGATCCGGACAATGAGACGCGTGTACAGGCGGCATTTTCTGCACTTTCTAAAAACAGGACAATTATCATGATTGCACATCGTCTTTCTACTGTAGCGAATGCGGACTGTATTTTTGTATGGAAGGACGGCAAAATTGTCGAAAGCGGCAGTGCAGCAGAATTAAGGAAACACTGATTAAATCTTCCCATTGAGCCACGAATATGGTATAATAG
>DYCW01000209.1 GCA_019417865.1 Ruminococcus sp.
CTTGGGGTTCTATACTAAGTGCTAAGTTATTGGAAAGGAATCCTTATATCGTTGATAGTGTTATTGCATGTGGTCAGATAGTTAAAAATGTCTTTATTTGTGATGAAGTAAGGGATACATTGGCACAAACAAGTATTCCTTTAAAAAAACTGGAAAGAATCAAAAACATAACAGTAGATAATTTTCAAGGAAAAGACTTGCAATTGATATCAAGTGCACTTCGTAAATATACGAATGCCTATCAAAATAGAATTGGCAAGAAAGCACCAATAGGAACCATTATAAAGGGACTACTGACAAGTCCTGATTACAAAATAAAGGATTTTAAAGCAATTATGGTAAACGGATATATGAAGAATACCTCGTTGTGGAAGGAAATATTACAAATTGACCTTACAGAGCAACTAAAAGATGTTAGGGTTCCGTACATAATTTTGCAGGGAGATACAGATATAGTGGCTTCTACAAACTTAGTAAAAGAATTAGTGCTTGGAAGTAATAATACAAATTTAGATTGTAAGGTGGTTGCCGATACAGGACATATGCCTGGTGCAGAGATGATGGATACATTGTTGGCTGTTTTAAAGAAATGTAAACAGCAATTATAATTTAAAAGTGAAGAAAATTCCAGTTTATAGAGCAAAAGAAGATACCAAACCTCGCTCCTTTTTACATATCCACCGCATTCTTTGTCTGCCTGTAAATTTCCAGCCGTGACAGTGATTTCGGACTATTGTTGGTCTGATTCACTGTGCGGCTGTTGTCGTTTTGGCAATAGTTATTCACCACAGAATTTTCAGGAGTACCGTTCATCATCGCACCCATCATGCCGTCAAAATTGTAGCTCTGCTCAGAATTGAGCGAAAGTTTCATTGTATCAGCAACACCCAAAACCGCCTTTGCTACGACCTTTTTACTTTTGTTGATACCGTCCGCTAATCCTTTCATGAAGTCCGGCATCCAGCTTTCAAAATCCGTCAGCGGACCTACGTCAGGAACGGAAAAGTGCAGGTAACTGTGAATCGTATCGGCAATTCCCGAAACGCTGTCGGCAAGACTTCCAATCATACTTCTCAAACCGTCAATGATGTTGGAAACAATATCCCGTCCCCAGTTCCACGAATCTGATGCAAGCCCTTTGACATAGTTCACCGCATTGTCAAATCCGCCCTTAATCGTGTTGTAAATGCCGCTGATAACAGAACTGATGGAAGATTTCACATTGTTCCAGATGCTCATCCAGACTTCATTCCATGATGTTCCGAACCAACCGAGAAATACATCCGCCACGTCACGAAGAACATTCAGAATGTTGCTGAACTGATTGACGACAAAATCCCAGATGGCTGTAAAAATGCCCTTGCTGCCGTCCCAGCACTGCTCCCAGTTGCCCGAAAACAAGCCGATAAACACATCAAGAACGCTTAAAATGCTATCCGTCACAAAGGTGAAAATGTCCGAAATATGCTGAAAAACGCCCTCAAAAACAGGGGCAAGCACGTTACATAGACCGTTCCACAGAGACTTCAGCATATTGCCGAAACTTTGAAAGTTGAAGCTTAAAATATTCATAACAAAATTTTGCCTAACTCTCATTGACTTTGTGTATGTGGGTGTGGTATCATATAGGAAAATGATTGTAGGGTTCTTGCCTTACAAATTGGAGTTTGAGAAAAAATAGGAAGTCATAGGGCATGATAGAATTGCATAAAATCATAGATACAGATAAATATTTGTGGTGTCGTGATGCGGCATTGATAAGAGTCATAGACGGAAAATCAGCGTTAACCAAAATTAGTTCTGATTATACGGATGATTATAACGTTAATTCTGTTCTTCTGCTGAACGGAAAACCAATCGTTCAGGGAGAGTACCCAGTTTGTCCGACTTGTTCTGCACTTCTTGCAAGAGGATATGGCATTGAAAAAATTGATTGCGAAGAATTGAAAACGATCCGCCAAAAAATCAACTCTGTCTATACTGACCTTCAAACATCTATCCGGAACATCGAACCAATATTGAATTTGCTTGATGACGGATATTATGTGATTGCTGATGCCGAGATGTACCCGACAGATGGTGAGAATCATTTTTTTGCCAACATTCCGGATAAATTTAACCATATGACTGCATCCTGTTCCTCATATTATAACAGCGATTTTTTAACTGCGGTTGATGGGTTTCCTGCTTTCCTTTATCCAACGCAATCAAATTCTGCTCTGAATCCTGAAAGAGCTAGCTATTATTTTGATAAGATCAATCAAAACAATGCCCCGAGAGCGATTGCTTACTATGACACTGGTTTTCTATGTGCATTGCTTGACGGACACCATAAAGCCTATGCTGCAGCAAAAAAAGGCTGTCCATTATCAACACTTGTTATTATCCCTGTGGTAGGCTATACAGAGTATGATTCGAAAATTGAATATGCCTGCTTTTCTGAGATAACAATTCCTCTTGCTGAACTTACTGCATTCCACAGAGATCAAGCACAAGAAAAACATATCATAAGGTTTGAACCTTTTCATAATGTGCCTATCACGGAAAAAGAATTTGATTTCAGATTTTATCCGACTGTGGAAGAATTAGCGGGAATCTATGCGGCAGGACTTGAAAACATCGCTGTGACCGAGGAACTAGTCAAGCAATGGATCAAAAGCACTGATAGGGATGATATCACTAAAGTTGAATATTTACTACGATATTATGCCAAACGTTCACCTCAGCAAGCATATATGATTGCAAAAGCAGTTATTTCATTGACTCCGGAAACCGATAATTTTAGTTACTTAATTTTAATTGCTCATAAGATAATAGCATCAAATCATACTCCTGAGGCAGAGCGGATCATATTTGACTATATGATAAACCATGATAACAAAAGCGTGGCGTGGGATGTTTGCGGTTCTTATTGGAAAGATGTTTAATCATTGATTATAGTAAATTCCAGTTTACAAAGATAAAGGAGCGACCAAATCTCTCTTCTTTTTACATTTCTACAGAATTTTTTTGCAATTTTCAGCATTGCAAGCTTTTCTTTTGTTGCAGAAATGCTGTCGGCTAAAGCTTCTGTTTCTGAGAAAGCAGTTCTGTGTTTTTCGGGTCAAGTTTCAGGAGTTTCTCGACATCTTTCAGCTGTGTCTGGGTGTTTTTGATGCTCTTATTGACACCTTCCAGAGCCTTGGAAAGCTTGGTGGTATCGCCGCCAATTTCAACGGTAATTCCTTTGATTCTGTTTGCCACTGTGGTTCACCTCGCTTTTTTTGAAAAATGTAATACAAACGCTTGCAATTTGCGTAAAATAGTGTTATAA
>DYCW01000021.1 GCA_019417865.1 Ruminococcus sp.
CACCGGTTCCAGCATTTTCCACATCGTCACCCGTCAGGACAATTTCCCCTGCCGGTATGGTTTCGCCGTCTTCATTTGTGGTGGTTTCCGTTCCATAGCGGAATGTCAGCTCTGCGGTTTCACCAAGTTCTTTTACGGCCTGCTCCGGATCGAAGTCAGTTTCCCCCGCCTGCCACGGGAAGCGGACAATAATGCGATCACTCTTGTAATCAACGTAGGTATCACTGTCGTTGATTCCCTGTGTCACCAGTCTGGTTTTGATTTTCTCCAGTGCTGCATCCATCTGTGCATTGGTTGCATCGACATCGCCAGCCGGTTCAAACGTCACATCTACGCCACCCTGAATGTCAATACCAAGCCGGATATCTTTTACGCCGTGTACATAGGTCGTAACGATATCGCCGTACTGGGTATACACCCCTGTCAACGTTGTGACGGCAAAGATAGCGATCACAGCAAACACAAGGAAGAAAACCTGTTTTTTTACTCTTTTCACGTTTCACCCTCCTACGGTAAATCTGGATGCAGCTGCTTGCAGGCGACCGCATCCGTTTTTGTGTCGTCCACGCTGACAAGGTGGTATCGACAATTACTTATCATTGTACTACAACTTTTTCGAATAGTCAATAGGATTTACAAAAGTTGTACAACTTTGCCGATTCCAGCCCGCTATTTTCGGCGTTATTTCCGAAAAATCATAGTTCCATGCACCAACTTCAAATTTTTTCCTGCGGGAAAAAACCATCTATTGAATTTCTCAGACGAGTGTGATATAATAAGTATCAATTGTAGGTTCCCTGCAAAAATAACATAGAGAAAGGACGACACCTCTAACATGGTACATTTCGGAAACGATTGGGATATGTTATTAAAGGATGCCCTGCAATCTGACTCCTATCAGCAGCTGCGGCAGTTTCTCATTCAGGAATATCGTACACATACCATTTATCCCAACATGTATGACATCTTCAACGCCTTCAAATATACCGCCTATGCAGATGTAAAAGTGGTCATTCTTGGACAAGACCCCTATCATGGTCCCAATCAGGCACATGGTCTGAGTTTTTCTGTCCGCCAAGGCATTGCACCACCCCCCTCACTTGTCAACATCTTCAAGGAAATTCAAACAGATACCGGCATCGACAACCTCGGCAAGCACGGCGATCTGACACAATGGGCAAAAAACGGTGTGCTCCTGCTGAATACGGTTCTGACCGTACGGGCAGGTCTTGCCAACTCCCACCGTGGTATGGGATGGGAACAGCTGACCGATACGGTCATTGACCGCTTGAACGAACGGGAAAAACCAGTGGTCTTTCTGCTCTGGGGAGCCAATGCCAAAGCAAAACGGGAGCGGATTACAGCACCGCAGCATCTTGTTCTAACTGCTGCACATCCCAGCCCGCTGTCCGCACGCAATGGATTCTTTGGCTGCCGGCACTTCTCCAAAACCAATGCATTTCTCACAGAACATGGTATTCCACCAGTAGATTGGCGAATTGATCCGGCTTAATCAAAAAGTGTATATCTGTCAACGCATACCATTATCATCTTCATTTGATCAACTGATCAACAGAAAGGAACGAACCATTTTATGAAAATCGCCTCTCTTTTTCAGGAAAAGACCGTCTTTTCCTTTGAAGTATTTCCACCGAAAAAAAACAGTCCTGTGGAAACCGTCTATCAGACATTGGAGGAACTGCAAGACTTACACCCTGATTTCATCAGTGTCACCCTTGGTGCCGGCGGCAGCGGCAACGGTGAACATACGATTGCCATTGCCAAACGGCTGCAGGAACAGTATGGCATCACTTCCATGTCCCATCTGCCTTGCATTCACTGCACCCGTGAAAAAATTGACCATCTGCTGCAACAGTTTACAGAAAACGGCATTGAAAATGTACTGGCACTGCGAGGAGATCGCATACCAGATCTACAACCGGCAGAAGATTTCCATCACGCAAATGAACTGGTTGCCTATATCCGGCAAAAGAATCCCAACTTGGACATTGCTGGTGCCTGCTATCCAGAATGTCACACAGAATCTCCTTCGCTGGAAGACGACATTGCCAACCTGAAGAAAAAGGTGGATGCTGGTGCAACGCACCTGATTTCCCAGCTGTTCTTCGACAACGATGCTTTCTTTCATTTTCAGGCAGAAGCCAGAAAGGCAGGCATTACCGTTCCGATCGAAGCCGGCATTATGCCGGTGACAAACAGTCGGCAAATCACCCGTATGGTTTCCATGTGCGGTGCCAGCCTACCAAGAAAATTCACCCGTATCATTCAGAAATATGAGGATAACCCTGCTGCATTGCAGGACGCCGGTATTGCCTATGCCATTGCCCAGATTATCGAACTGCTTGCTGCTGGCGTTGACGGCATTCACCTTTACACCATGAACAATCCTTATGTTGCACGAAAAATCAGCCATGCCATTTCCGGTGTCCTGCGTGCAACCCAACGATGAGTCCCAGTGTCAGTCTGTCGCCGCTTGATCGTACCGAGACACTTCGTTACCTTGGTATGACAGAAACAGCGGCAGACGAAGCCATCCTGAAACGGCTTGTTGCCTGTGAGCAACAGCTGCTACGCCATGCTACGCCACGCTATACGTACTGTGTCCTGCCCCTGACACGGACGGAAGCCATACTATATGCAGATACCCTGCTGCTGGAGGGAAACGACATTCGGCAGCACTTAGAAGGCTGTGACCGTGCAATATTGCTGGCAGCAACACTCGGAACGCCAGTAGATATGTTGATTGACCGCACACAAAAACGAGACATGACAAACGCTTTCCTGCTGGATGCTCTCGCAAATACAGCAATTGAACAGATCTGTGACAAGGCAGAACAGCAGATTCAGGAAACCATGCCAAACCGCTTCTTTACCTGGCGGTTTAGTCCAGGCTACGGAGACTTTCCCATCTCCTCACAGCCAAAATTGCTGGCACAACTGAATGCGGCAAGGCAAATCGGCATTACGACAACAGAAACCCACCTGATGACCCCTCGGAAATCCGTTACCGCCATTTTCGGCAGTTCTCTCAGTCCGTTACCAAAACGGCGGCAGGGATGCAGTATCTGTCAGATGCGGGAAACCTGTGGTTACCGAAAGAAAGGAGCCCACTGCGGTGGAACAGAATCCAATCTTTAAGAAAAAACCCCGTCTTTATCTGGACGGCGGCATGGGCACAATGCTTCAGAAAAGCGGCATGCCTGCCGGAGAAATTCCGGAGAAGTACAACATCGAACATCCGGAACAGATTACAAATATTCACAAAGCATTTTTAGAAGCCGGTGCGGATATCATCTATGCGAACACCTTCGGTGCAAACCGGCTGAAAATGAAAAAAAGCGGCTATTCCGTACAGGAACTCATTGCTGCCGGCATTGCCTGTGGCAAGGCTGCCACAAAAGGGACAGATGCTCTGGTTGCTCTGGATATTGGTCCGATCGGACAACTGTTAGAACCACTCGGCACACTAAAATTTGAAGAGGCATATGACATCTTCCGGGAGGAAATCGAAGCCGGAAAGGATGCCGATCTGATCGTCATTGAAACCATGACAGATCTCTATGAGACAAAAGCCGCCTTGCTCGCCGCAAAAGAACACAGTGACAAGCCGGTTTTTGTAACC
>DYCW01000210.1 GCA_019417865.1 Ruminococcus sp.
GAACATCCCTTTATAGACAATGGTACGGCTGGAGCAGGATACGACATAGGTTTCTGTTTCCCGCTTTTCAAATACCATTCTTGCAACATACAGCTTTCGGTCAAAGGCAATACCCTTTTCACAGTCCTTCGGCTTCTTGATAAATGCCTGCATAATATGCGGCATACTCTCCAGTGCCTTAGAACCAAGAACAGATGGATTCACCGGCACTTCTCTCCAGCCGAGAAACTCCAATTTTTCTTCCTTCAATACCTGTTCAAAGGTTTTCATCGCCTTCTCATATTTTGCCTTCGTCTGTGGAAAGAAAAACATGCCAATACCGTATTCCCGCTTGCCGCCAATTGGAATATTTAATTCTTTTGCGACCTTGGAAAAATAAGTGTGTGAAATTTGCAGCAGAATCCCAACACCGTCACCGGTCTTTCCTTCTGCATCCTTACCAGCTCTGTGCTCCAGTGTTTCCACAATCCGCAGTGCATTGTCCACAACACTGCGGTCAGTCTCCCCTTTCATGTTAACCACGGCACCGATACCGCAGTTTTCATGCTCAAATCGTGGGTCATATAGACCCTGTGCTGGAAATGGTGCCTGTTCTCTATAGTTATCCATAAGCCTTTGCTCCTTATCGTTTTTTCCCGTAGCAGACGAAAAAACAGAAAACGCTCGTAAAGATATGGTATATTTTCCACATCCTTACGAGCGTCATTGCTCTTCTCATTTACTTTTTATCTTCTCGCCTGTGCGAATTGACTGTATTCATTATACAGGATTCCATGCGATTTGTCAATAGTAAAATTTGATTTTTTCCTAAGAAAAATAAGTTTTTTCTTCTTTTTCTTTCTTTTTCATGTTTTCGGCTTAAAAGCAAACGAATTTCAAATAAAAAAGAATAGAAAAACGGCATTTTTCACGTTTTCCACTTAAAAAAATAAAGCCTAAGGATGTACGCAAGCATTGCACACATGTACGTTCTTCTGCGACAATTCCAACATTATCGATTGTCAATCGTTTCTGGATAAAGGTCATGCTGCGTCAGCCGTTCCCATGCAACCTGTTCCCACTTGGTATTTGGCATTCCATAATTGCAGTATGGATCAATGGAGATACCGCCTCTTGGCAAAAACTTTCCCCATACTTCAATATAGCGTGGGTGCATCAAGGCAATTAAGTCATTCATGATAATATTGACGCAGTCCTCATGAAAATCACCGTGATTCCGAAAACTGAACAAATACAGCTTTAGCGATTTACTTTCTACCATAATTTTGTCCGGTACATAGGAAATATAGATGGTTGCAAAGTCCGGCTGTCCGGTAATTGGGCAAAGACTAGTAAACTCTGGGCAATTAAATTTGACAAAATAATCCCGATTCGGATGCTTATTTACAAATGTTTCGAGCATTTGCGGTGCATAGTCACTTGGATAAGCAGTGTGTTGGTTACCCAGCAAGGTGAGATCACCAGTTTCTTCCTTTGTTCTTCCGCTCATAAAAATGGTTCCTTTCTGTATACAGACTCTATTTACCTTAACAACGGATCTTCTACGCCGTTCGCCTGAAAGGCCGCTTTCCGATCTCGGCAAGTTCCGCAAACGCCGCACGGCTGCTCGCCACCCTCATAACAACTCCATGTCAGTTCATAAGGCACGTGCAGTTCCAGCCCCTTTTTTACAATCTCCTTCTTCGTCCACGTGACAAACGGAGCTTCTATTCGCAGCTTCTGTCCGCTTCCCTCATAAATTGCTGTCTGCATCGCTGTATTGAAAACAGTACTGCAATCTGGATAGGCATTGCCAGCTGCGTCATCTGCATGCGGTCCATAGTAAATCACTTCGCAGCCGTTGGACAATGCGACACTGGCTGCGGATGCCAAAAACAATCCATTCCGAAACGGTACATACGTAGAAACGGGACTGCCGTTGGTCTTTTCCAGCTGTTCTGCATAACTCTCCTTTGGAATTTCCTCGGTAGATGTGGCAAGCAGGCTGCAATTGGAATCTGCAAAAATGGTCGTCAAGTCCAGCTGCTTCCACGCTACGCCATAATAAGCAACTATTTTCTGTGCTGCTGTTAATTCCTTTCTATGCTTCTGTCCATAGTAAATCGACAGTGCCAGCACTTCTTCTGCACCATATTTTTCCACTGCCAACGCCAATGCCGTTGTACTGTCCACACCACCGCTGAATAATACCATTGCTTTCATGTGTCCGCTTCCTTTCTCTTTTTAATCCATGACTCTTTGCTGCAACGCTGTATCTGTTTCAAATGCACCGCAAAATGTAGTAGTGGTCGTCACTGCTGGTACATTGCGAATGCCTCTTGCTGTCATACAGCTGTGAGAACCAGTAATCACCACGCCGACATCCGGTGTTTCGGCTGCCTCCATGATAATCTCTGCAATATCCTGCCCCAACCGTTCCTGTAATTGCAGTCGTTTTGCTGCCATATCACAAATTCTTGCCACCTTGCTCAGTCCCAACACTTTTCCATGCGGCACATAAGAAACATTGACATGCATATCATACATCAATGCCATGTGATGTTCACAGTAACTGAACACGCTGATGTCCTTAATCGTCACCACTGTCTGTCCGGCATCGGTTTCCGGCTTGGAAAACGTCTTCCCAAACATCTGTGCAATCTCATGATTGCTGTACTGCATCCCTGCAAAAACTTCTGCATACATTCTTGCCACTCGTTCCGGTGTTTCCTGTAGCCCTTCCCGATTGGGGTCCTCTCCCAATGCCTTCAAAATGCCTTTTACATGATAGGCAATTGCCTCTGTATCGATCGCCATTTCTGCCGCTTCCTTTCTTCTTATATCATACACCCCGTGCCTGCGGATCCCAGATATACTTATGCAGCTGTAATTGCAACCGTACACCATTTAAACGATGCTGCATTAAAAATGTCACAATTTCCTGTGGATCAATAGCACCGAAAACCGGACTGAAATACACATGACAGCGGTTTATTAGGTCATACTGTTCCATCAATTCCACACTCCGCTCCAAATCTGCCTGCGAGCCGACCACCAGTTTGACGGTATCCTGCGGCTGCAACAGTGCCAGATTCTCCAGGTTCATCTGTGCTTCCATACCACTGGACGGCAGCTTATAGTCCATCGTAAAAATGGGCCGTGGCTGTATCGCTGCAAACGGCTGTAGGGCAATGCTGCCATTTGTTTCAATTTCCAATGACAGAGTCGATTCCGCAGTTATGGCAGCCATCAGCGTTTCCACATGGGGCGTCAGCAAAGGCTCTCCACCCGTCAATGTGACATTCCGAATACCAGTCTGCAAAATTGCCTGTACAATTTCTTCTGCTGTTTGCAGGGTATAGGAAACATCCCCCTGATTCGCCCACTGTGTGTCACAGTAACTGCAATGTAGATTACAGCCGCAAAGCCGTACGAAAACTGCCAATTCTCCGGCTCGTGTCCCCTCTCCATTGATACTAGTAAACTGTTCTGCAACCCGAAACTTTATTTCCATCTGATTTATGCCTCCTCATAGGCAGCACAGTTGTCCGGCGTTTCATAAACTACCACCCGCTTTACTGGCAGACCCTGCTGTTGCAGCAACTGAAAAAAGTGCTTTGCAAAACACTCTGCTGTCGGACGAAATGGTACTGAAATCAAACGGAATTGCTCCTCCTGCAATGCCTGCACAGTCGTTTGCTGTAGCGAGCCTTCCTCATAAATCAAAGCATGATCATAGTACTCTGCCAGCTGCCGCAGTGCTTTCTTTAGATCGCCGAAATCAATCAGCATCCCACGACAGACACCATCTGTCTGCAAAGTTTCCTGTGCTACGATCACCTCAATCGTCCAGCGATGTCCATGCAAGTTGGCACACTTTCCTTCATAACCGCTTAAAAAATGGGCACTGTCAAATGCCGCCTTTGCTTTGAGCTGATACATATTGATTCTCCTTTTTCTATCGACACCAAAAAAGCGGACTTTCTTTGAAAGAAAGACCGCCTATTTTTCCTCTATGACAACAGACTTGCTGCCTGTCATCCAGCTTGAAATTTTGGCAGCCCTAGTTTTGTTTATCGACAGGATGGTGCAAATGAACTGTCGTTTTTTTGATTATAACACATAGAATGCCACTTGTCAACTATCGAAAAGGAGCACACAGTTTCCCGTGTGCCCCTTCCTCGCTTTTCTACTTTTAGAATAAATGTATATAGATCACACCATTATTCCATAACCGGCAGCTTATTGATGAGCAAGACTACGAAGTTAAGCAATGCAATACCGTCATCTTCATTCACAGTAATGGTACCATCAGCCTGGTTGCAGTTTGCATTTGTAAGTGCCTGCCCTTCCAAAGTAATTTGCTTTGCCAAATGCTTATTCAAACAAATGGAATCCAACAAGTCAACCTTACCGTCCAGATTTATGTCACCGGTAAGACCGTCATCCGAACCAACGGTTGTAGTTGTGGTTTCAGCTGTAGTTGTGGTTTCGTCTGTATCTACTGTGGTTGCAGTTGTGGTGGTCTCTGTACCGCTGTTATCCGGAATATATGCTGCGGTCAATACAACCTTTGCCGTATCTGTTGCTTCGCCAGCTGCATCGTTTGCCCACCAAATTTGCACTTCTGCATTGTTCTGTTTCTTTGCTTCTGCGACGATTTTTGCGATTTCATTCTCATCAGTTACTTCATCCTTGCCGCTATTGTATGTAACATTAAATGGAGCATCGTTCAAAGACACAACAGTTTCACCAGATTTAGATATTTCCCACTTGTAAGATACCCAATAATCTGTACCATCCACCGTTGCAGAAATGCCGAGACAGCCATTTGCATAAGAAACCGTTTTATCTGCATCAAAAACAAGATGTACTTCGTCACCCATTTCCTTGCTGAAGCTGATCTTATAATTGCCATTCGCCTTTTTAATGTCTGCCATAATTGCATCTTCTACCTTTGTTGTGGTAGTCGTTACAGTTGTGGTCTTGGTTGTTGAGGTTGTTGTTTGTCCTTCCTTGGTGGTAGTTGTAATCACTGTACCACCGTTATCATATAGATCCTCCGGCAACTCATCCAGTGTAATGCAGTAGTCACTCTGGTATATTTCCACCAAATCCTCTACTTTATTGAAGGTCGGATTTGAAAGGTAGTTAGTATTCTCCGAACCGCCATCATACCATGGGCAGAAGTACAGCCAGCCAGCCTTTTCCATCTGGAAGTTTTCCAGCGTCGGAATGCTGTCGTTTTCCGCCATTGCCACCATTTTCTTGCCGCCGTACTGTTCCACCAGACTATAGAATGTCCCGCCGATGGCACTGTCATTGTGTACCAAAACAGCGCTGCCGGTAGACCAATCTGTACAGTTGTACTTGTCATAAGCAACAAGATCTACATATTCATCACCCGGATACCAGTCAGTAGAGGTATCATATGTATAGCTGTTCCATTCCCAAATCAAGTTGTGTAGACCGTAGTCTTCTGTCAGTGTTTTGTAGGTGAGTTTCCACAGTTCCTTGTAAACAGCAGAGCCATCCTGTCCCCACCAGAACCAGGAACCATCTTCTCCACCACCGCCTTCTGCTTCATGTAACGGACGAAGAATCAACGGTACATTGGCATCCTGCAACTTTTGAATCTGTTCTGCCAATGCCTTCAGGCAAAGCATATAGTATTCCCGTTCCTTTGTACCCTCTTCCAAAACCTTGGAAGTATCAAAGTCGGTAGCTGGTACGGTTTTTGCACCATCACTCCAGACCGCATAAGTAGCATTATTATAATCTACTGCACTACCCAATGTATAATTTGTAAAATCCTTCGGTACTGTTACATGCCAAGAAGCGGTAATAATACCATTTTTATTTTTTACCCAATCAATCATTCTGTCAACAGTTCCATCTTCACTGCCATACAGAATATTGGCACTATTTAGGAAATCGAACCCTCGAATCGCTGGCAATTCTCCGGTCTTTTCCTGAATATAATTAAACTCATATTCAAAGTCATGCGGACCATACATATAAATTTCCTGTTGACCAGAAATGACATGTTTCCCATAAACGCTTGCCAGATAATTCATCAAAGACTGGGTTTCTGATGTTGCACTCTTATCAGAAAGTACGCTGCTTGCAGTCAGTTCTGGATAAACCGGTTCTGTCAGGGTCATATAGTCAAACTGTGTATAACCCCAGTAGCTGACAATTTCAATGGTATTTTCACCGGCTTTCAGCTTCACGGTTGCAACCTTAGATTCCTTAAAAGTAGACTGATTGGAAAGGGCAATGTCCGACTGCGGTGTGCCATTGATATTCATCTTTTGTGTCTTTGCTCCGTCGTCCGTTGCGTAACAAACATTCATATCGTACATGCCAGCCTTTTCCACATTGACTTTGATGGTCAATGTATCGCCCTGAGCTCTCAGATGCACGACTTTTCCGCCGCTCGCACCTGCTGCTTCTTCTACTGCTGTAGTAGTACCAGTAATGGTACCATTCTCAAATTCATACTTGACAGCATCTGCTGCGGAACTAGAAAAAAGCGATGATAGACAAACCGCATTAACTGCCACCGTTGCTGCCAGACCAGCTGCAAATAACTTTTTGCTGTGCTTCATAAAAGCTCCTCCTTATTTGTTGTATCATATTTCCAGCAAACTGCACAATTTTCATGTACATTTTTAAGTTCATTTTACTATAAAAGCAAGATACTGTCAATAAAAAATCTGCGGTCGCATAAAAAATCTATGTATTTTACAAAAAAACATCTTCATTTTTGTGATAAGTGCACAAAAGATCGAATATATGTATTTTTACATCCATTTTAACGTTATATAATACGATAAAAGAGAAATTCTGCATCCCACCCACAAAATTGTGTAAATAAAATCCATATTAACCATAAATTTCATTTTATATGAAAAGAAGACACAAAAAGTAATTCTTCTCTACTTTAAAAACTGTAAAATTTGTTGTAAAATGAAATAAAATCTGATATCGAATGGATATAGAAAGGCAGGCATCCATAAATGGAAAATCAAATCACACCAAATGGGATAAAGAATATTCTTCTAAAAGACTGTGTACATCCTCTTGACAGTTCCTGTTTTCTGCAATTGTTATTTCTGGAAATTCTGGAAAAAAGCTATATCCAAAAAAGAATGATTTCCTCCGCTTCCTGTCAGGCATTTTTAAATGGCAATATCAAAATCAATAAGGACGGAAATCGCTCCTATGCCAATTTCAAAACCACAAGAATTTTAAAAGAAAAATTATTGTGTAAGGATATTATGCAACTAGAACAAAATGAAACATTTCATAGAATGGCTTACAACTTGGAACAAATTTTAGTACAATCCAGCGTCCCAGACTGGCATATCGCCATTCAAAATGCTCTTTCGAGTCTCACAGCAGAAAACACCTATTATCCTGCATTTTATGAAGCATTAAAATTACTCCAACAAAAGAAAAAAGAAGCTCGTGCCCTTGCAGCAATGGTGGCACTGGCAATTTTTCAGGAGACACTGCCAGAAATTTTTCCATGGCTCCAGCCATCCGCTGAAAGAAACACATCGCCTGTTATCAGAACTGCCACCTATTCCTCATCCAATCTGACAAATAAAATACGGCAGACTGCTATGCAAATGCTGAATACCGCTGCGGAAGAACAGGGACGAATGCTGGCATTTCGTAGTGTAAAACATAAAATTGATATGCCCGATGTGGGAAATATTCTCTCCACAGCTTTAGGCGTGCAAAATAATCATATTCATTCTATGTTGGTCAAAAATGAGGATAACACCAGTGAATCGCTGCATTCCCTTTTCACTGCACCGCCATATAACAATATTATGCTAACGGGAGTCGGCGGTTCCGGCAAAACCTTTATGCTGCTGGACTTAGGAGAATCTCTGCTGCAAAATGACAGCCCTCTGATTCCCGTTTATATTCCGCTGAATCTGCTCAACCGCAGCAGCATCGGCGACCAATGCAATCCCATTGTCCATTATTTTTCACAGTGCCTTGGGGAAAAGAAACCAACCATATCCGCAGATCTGCTGCACTGGATGAAAACAGAACAACAATCCATTTTATTCTTTCTGCTGGACGGTTACAATGAAATTACCAGCGAAATCGCAAAAAACAATCTCATTCTGGAAATCAAAGCAATGAAACGGCTCTTTCCAGCAGCACGATTTCTCATTACCAGCCGAAATAATCTTTCAGAGTGTTTCTCCACTGGTGGAGAACTGCCATTCTTCTGTAAACAGGTGAATCCCCTACAAGATACGCACATCAAACTTTTTCTGAAACGACAGTTTGGCAAACAAAAATCTGAACAAGAATGGCGTCAGCTGATCTCCACAAAATTCATTGATATTCTCCGCAATCCGATGGCTCTTGCTATGTACGCCTACACCTTACAGAATGATTCCCTGCTAAATGTACCGCTTCCCTATCCCAAACCGGAAACAATCGGGGAACTGATTGGCAACTTTATCGAACAGGTCAAACGAACCCCCACCCTAAACGGCAGCCCAGCAGAACAGGAACAGACAGAATATACCATGCAAATTCTATACTATATCTCCTATTGCATGGCAAGAAGCGGCAGTTTCCGTATGGATGCTTTTTCAATCAGGAGTACACTGGAAGATGCCATCTCTTTTTATCGTCAACTACCCAATTGTAAAATGTCGCCGAATTTCACCACACAGTTTTGGGATGTGGAAAAAAAGATGGGATTTCTAATTTATCCGCAGCATGCCGATCAGGATTACCGATTCTATCACCAGAACTTCCGAGACTATTTTTATGCCAATTTCCTATTGGGGATATTGCAGACGGCTCTACGTTTTCATACAGATTACCAACAGACACAGGAAGCAAAAAAGTTAATTTGCCACTTTTTCTCTGAACCCATTCCAAATGAAATCCTACAATTTTTAGGAGAAGTTACATTGGAACGTCTCTATCTGCCCGGGGAAAACCAAATGCAGGACGGAAAGCGTTCCTTACTAGAACGTGCCTTGCAAATTCTAAGAGGTGTTCCAGCAGATGGAAAAACAAGAATTGCCATTGATCAGCTCATTACAGCTGCAAAACGCACCCGACACCAAAATCTCAGTACATTCTGCTTTGACGGACTGGATTTGCAGTCGGTCAACCTCAATGGCGTACGACTCTATGACATTGGATGCGGAAGGCTGAACACTGCTTCGTTTTTAGACACACATCTCACCGAATACACATTTCAGCCGCTCGGTCATTCTGCCGCTGTTCACACCTTTTGCACCATTGGAGACACGCTTCTCTCTATCTCTGGCAGCGGCATCTGGTGTTATCATACACCCACTCAGCAATTTCGGTTTGCAGCCTCTTATGACGGAACATTTGTTACTGGTTCAACCTATACTGCCTCGCACAAGCTGCTACTGACTGGTGACAAGAACGGAAGGCTCTGCTTCTGGCAGTACACAGAACAACCAAACGGTACACTATCCTTTCAGATGCTGCCAGAACGCACCCTGTACCTGCAAAACGCCATTCAGCAAATCGTAATAGATGAAACACAAGATTGCTGTTTTGCGGCTGTAAAAAATATGGGAATTTGGCGGATTCCACTTTGTAAACCGGATTCCCGTACCTTTGTTGCATACACAGAAGCACAAAAAGGCCATCGGAAATACAAAATCGCACTGGTTAAACAATTTCTAATTTTCTCTTGCGGAAAAACACTTTACCGGATTCCAACGGATGCCGCTGGCTTTCAGGCAAAACAGACCACTGCATTTCTACCGATAACCGCAGGGCTTCCCGAATCAGAGGCGGCTTATATTTACGACTTCAAAAGTATTCTACACTTTCATCAGACCTGTTTTCTCATCAACCTGCGTGGCAAACATACTTCTGTGATCTTACTCTCTACACCAAACGGCTGTTTTGACATCCAGAGAAAGCAGCACACCGACCAGTTCAGTGGCTTCAATGACATTATTCTCTCGCCGGAGAGTTCCAAATTCTGTATTTGCAACAAAATCTACGGCAACCGAGAAGCTTGTATTACGGAAGTGCAACTACCGGTCACTGGAAAGGATTTTGTATGCAAACCATACTACGGCAATCAGAATTTTGAAATTGAAACAGCCTGCTACTTGAACCCTGATGAAATCATGCTGAGTTCTCTTGATCGTTCTCTACAAATTATCAACACCTGCACTGAAAGCATTCGCTATCATTTTCTGGGATATGATGCTGGCATTCATGCTTTATTTCCTGTTAGTGAAACTGCACTCTATACCAGTTCATATGATGGTACGCTGCATCATCTCTCCAGGGACTGGCTCACTGGAAAATGGCACTGTGTACAGAGTATTCCTGCCCATCGCAACTGGGTGTATCAAGTGAAATATTTCATGCTTGGAGAAACAGAATTGCTTGCCTCTTGTTCACATGACCACACCATCCGTATCTGGAATGCACAGACAGAAGCATGCATTTGCACAATTCTTATGCCGTATCTGGTGCACTCCATTGGTCTTTTTTCAGACGGTACCATTGTCGGCGTTACCAAAAATGGGATTCTTGGTTTATATGCCATTGACCTGCAAAAAAATTGTGCATCGGAATTAGACCAGCAGGACTTACGAAATTTACCGCATTTTCAGCGTTGCAGAAAACTCTGCACGACACAAAAAGAAGATGGGACAAAAGAATTATTTCTGCTCATCTGGACAACAGAGCATCACTCTGCTGTTTACCGAATTACAAAAACGAAGGAGCAAATGTTACAGCTTACTAAGTATTGCAGTACGGACGAACTGACAAACACAAATGTCATTCTACGGGATATGGATGAAACCAACTTGCCGGGAAAACATATACATTGTGCCCTTTTCTGTGGCAGCCAATATCAGCAATTTCAAAGCAATTTTTTCATACTGCAAACAGAGGATGGCTTGCAGTATCTCTATCAAGCAGAGGAGGACACAGAAATCAATATTCTTCGACAAGATGCTCTGGACAATTATAATGGTGTGACATCTGGCACATTCTTCCGATATCAGGGAAAGCTGTATGCCGCTGCAGCAACCTATTCCTATTTGCTGCTCATCTTTGCCGTCCATGACGTAACAAATGCCAGACTGGTTGCAAGATGTGTTCATGACACACCCCTTTTGGATGTAAAAGCGGCTGGCAATCTGCTGTTTGCGGCAAGGGCAAACGGAAAAGTCTTTCAATGGGAACTGCACACACTGCTGCCAGAACAAGCAGAACCCATCATTCTACACTGTCAGGAAGAGAATGTAATCTTTGAAAATATTTCTGGATTCTACATGAATCATGTTCGATTTTCACAGAGCCAAAAAGACTGGAATGCTTCTTTTCAGAAAAAAATCGAACAATACGCAGAAAACACTTGACAAACAAGCAAAATCATGATATAATAGAATAAATTCTTATGCAACGAGACGAATATGCCGCACAATGTGACGGAATGGCAGATGCGGCAGTTTTCGTCTGCGTTACTACATTGAAAAATAAATCAACACAAACAACTGTAGCTGTCGCAGTATAAAATTAACAGCAAATTTAATATGTGCCTGTGGTGAAACCGATGAATCCGATTATGGAAGATTATATTAAAGCACATAAATTTTGTACCAATAATATGCCAACACTGAAAAAAGACTTATTATGTGGTTGCTTTTATTGCTTAAATATTTTTAATCCTGCTAAAATCGAGAATTGGATTATTGGAGATAATGCGGCAGATAAATTAGGCACAGCAATTTGTCCATATTGTGGGATTGATTCTGTTATAGGTAAAAGTTCCGGCTATCCAATCACAAAAGATTTTTTAGCAAAAATGAAAAATCATTGGTTTTAGTAATGAAAATTCAATATGCGGGTGTGGTGAAATTGGCAAACACGTTAGATTTAGGTTCTAATGCCGCAAGGTGTGCAGGTTCAAGTCCTGTCACCCGCACCAATTCAAAATGGCTTGAATGCGTAAAAACAACGTATTCAAGCCATTTTCTTCGCTTTGATATTTCTGATGAAGGAACGTTTTTTCGGAAAAATGCCAACTTTTTCGCCAAAGTGCCAACTGAAAATGCCAACTGTGTTTTTGAACATCTGGAGAAATCAGACCTTTAGTAGTACAAAAAATAAGGAGTCTGTTTTGTGCAGGCTCCCTATGCTGTAGAAGCAAATTACTGATGCTTGCCGATAATACCATTGAAATATTCATCAATCACGTTATCTGCCTTGGTACGCTCACTGTCAAAGGTTTCCTGATATACATTCTTATAGACATCAGGCGTACTCCAACCGCCCATTTCCATTGCATATTTTTCGGGAACATTCAGCATAGCAGCTGTACTTGCAAAAATGTGTCGGCAGTCATGAAAGCGAATATCTTCAATACCATTTTGACGCAGTAGTTTCTTGAAACGCTTGCGAATGGTATTGGGCGTTACATTGATGATGCGGTCGGTATCCTTATTGTGCGGAACGGACTGGATCAGCTGATAGATATATGCAGGCAGATTCACATAACGAGTACTTTTGACAGTTTTACAGTGATTTGTTTCTATCCAGCCATCATCTGTTTTAACAATCTCACGACGAACATACAAACGCATTTTTACAGGATCAACATCTCGGAATTGCAGCCCTGCTACCTCCCCGATGCGAAGTGATGACCACATCGCAAGCAGAACGGGCAATTCGCTGTCCGTACCTTTTACGATAGCATAAATCATATCGGCGGTGGGAAGCTTACGCTCTTTGACCTCCCTCTTAGGCAAACGAATACTACCGAACTTGATATCAATATCATTCGCCTTGAGAACGGCTTTCAAGAAACCGTAAGCATTCTTGATAGACTTATGACTGAGCCTTTGTGCATCTATATTGATAGCAGTCTGAATGTCTCTGGATGTAAGCTTTTCCAGCTTGATATCCATGAGGTATTGCAGTTTGTTGCGGACAATTTCATTATAATTGCACAGTGTTGTCGGTTCAAGAACCCTACTCCTGCTGTCAATAAATTGCAGCATAGCTTCTCTGACCGTATAAGGCACACATTCCGCCTCAATATTCTTAAGCCATTTTGTCGCCTTGATAATGACTTCCTCAGGAGTTGTACCTGTTATCTTGGATTTTCTGCGGTACTTGCCACAGCCTTGTGAAACCCAGGTTATGTAATTTCCACTGGTTGTCTGTGTGATTTTAAAATTCTTTTTCATATTATTTAATTGCCTCCTTTGCAATATGGCGGACTACACCTTATGGCAT
>DYCW01000211.1 GCA_019417865.1 Ruminococcus sp.
TTGTTCTGCTGGGCGAGGGTGAGGAATCCATTTTGGAGCTTGTCCGTGCTTGGAAAAAGGATCTGCCGCTTACGTTTCCGGGACTTGCCTATTTACAAAACGGCGGGTGTGTGATGACAGGACAACGGATGCCGTCGCAGAACATTGATATTATACCCGATAGAAATTTGTTGTATCGTTATCAGAAGATGGCAGGACACAATACGATATGGGGGCAGGTACACGCCTCAAGAGGATGTCCGCACAACTGTGATTACTGTGCCTTGATTCATCACTTTGGACGGAAAGTCCGCACACGCTCGGTGGAAAGTGTGTTGAATGACATTCGCAGCTGTATAAAGTTCCATGATGAAAAACACCATCGACTGACAAAAATGCTTTGGATCACCGATGATAATTTTTTTGCTGATCGTAATTGGGCAATTTCCGTGTTGAATGCAATCATTGACAGTGAGATTGACTATCACTTTACCATTCAAGCGAGGTATGAAGTTGGTTTTGATGATGAGATGTTGGAACTGTTGAAACAAGCAGGATTTGATGAACTTGCAATGGGCATTGAATTTCTGGAGGACGAGGCATTTGAACAATATCATAAAAAGAGTACCTATCAGAGTATTTTAGACGCAGTGAAGAATATCCAGCGGCATGGTATCCGGACAAGAGGATTATTTATTGTTGGTGCCGATAATCACGAAATTGGGGTAGGAAAACGGCTTGCAGAATTTGTCATAGCCAACAATATCAGCGGCGTACTGATTCAGTCTATGTACTTTGTGCCGGGGACACCGGTCTATGAGACGCATAAGGAGAAACTCATTGACGGCGATTGGTCGAAATGTACGGGAAATGTGGTGCATTATCCGGAAAAAATTTCTCCCTATGACCTACAAAAAGAAATTATCACAGCGAGTCGTATGATTTATTCCAAAAAGCGGCTGTTTGATGCACTTCTCCATAAGCGGGGAACAGAACGCCTATTGTTTATTGGGGAATATTTCTGGCAGAAAAGTGTCCGTTCCGATCTGAAAAAAGAACTGCCACGGCTGAAAGCTGCCTGCATTTCCAAAAAAATTCCGATTTTGAATCCTTGAATTTTCTGTGAGAAATAGAAAGATGGAATACCGTGTTACACAAAAACAGACCATTCTGTGAAAAATACAGGATGGTCTGTTTTTATATTTCACGTAAGTTCGGCAAATAGGTTTTATCCGTCGAATGTTCATTTCCTGGTACGGTTTCTGATTGGTGAATACATTTTCATTGCACTCACGTTGCTTTCACTTGATATCGTATTATTCTGTTAAAATTGTGATCTGATTTGAAAATCTTACTGCATGGACAAGACTTTCCCAATCCTGTTCCGCATACAATTCGTAGCATTGCTGCCGCAGGCAGGCTTCCAGTCCAATGACATCTGCCTTGTATTTTTTTACTGTTTCCTCCTCTGCTGCCTGACAGATGGTTTCCAGCTGTTCCCGTAGGGCAACCGCATTGCCCTTTCCTTGCAGTGTAATCGAAACTGTTACGACAGGGATACCCGAATCTATGGAAGCGGTCAGCTTTGTTGCCGCATTTTCAATGAGAAAATCGCTTGCCTGCCCATCGCTGAAAACGCTGACCCGTTCTGGATAGTTTTCCCCCCGCAGCCAGCATAAGCCTTGTATTGCCTCGTTCGACAGCGTGCCCTTTACGCCGTTTGGTTGGAGTAATGCGAGGGAAAAGCCTGTTGTCATACAAAGTGGTAGCAGTGCCGTACCCGAAGGTGTGGAAAGTTCTTTTAGAATGGTAAACAAATCTGTTTCTGGCAGGCGTCCATTTTGTTCTTCTTGCTTCAGGCTCTCTAGGAGTTTTTCTGTGTTCACAGATTCCAAAGAGCGAGTGGTGTAAATTACTTTGCATCCAGAAGAGAGACGGTAGGATTGTAGAAGTTCTGCAAGCTGCCCGGTGAATGCGGTATCCTGCAAACAGAGCAATTCTAAATGCCCTAAGAACAATTCTCGTCCGGCTGGAATTTCAGCGGCTTCTAATGCAGCATGAAGCGTAGAGCCGCTTCCAGAGCAGTCTACGCCATCAGAAGCAAATGCATGAAGTTGTACGGTAGGATGACGAGAATCGGACAGTTCTATGGACTGTAGATAAAGGCGGTCTTTGACCTGTGTGACAGAGCAGCCGGAGAGACAAAGTGTGCAGGCAAGCAGCAGAGTGCAACAAGAGAGAAGTGGTTTCATGGATATGTCTCCTTTCATATGATACTGGATGCAGATGGATTGGTTTTGGCAGTTGGAAAGCACATTTAAGAGGGCGTAGCCTCCCTTTTTCCTGTGCCATTGCCCTGCTGGTTTTTTTGATTATAACAGAGCAATCCCCATGGTATGATGGTTGTCAGCAATGCAATTGGAAGGATATACCACCAACCAGATGCCATATTCCAAATGCCGAGCACTGCCGCTAAAATGAGTATTGCGAACAGGCAGATCAAGCTTCGACAGCGGAGTTTTGGAAATGCCTGCCCTAATAGATGAGCGGAAAGTGTTGTCAACAGGGTCAGACGTAAAATGCACAGCAGTACAAACAGCACCAGATATAGGGCGTCTGCTCGCTGCGTACGGAACGGCTGGGAGACATTTGTGATCATAAAAAATGGATAGTCTGCATGGGGCATGAAGTTGCCTAAAATGGTAATGCCCAAGAATAACACAAAGCTCCAGATGAGCAGGGATAAGCCGAAGAACCGCAGGGTACTTTTGATTGGCTGCTTGTCCAAGAAGCTAAGCAGTAACACCAGAACCGGCAGTTCATCTGCAAACGACAGATGGCGTATCATGCCTTGCCAGATTGTTGCATCTGGCGAGAATGAAAGCTGCTGCAAATGGATGGTTCGGTAGCCGCCAAAGAGCATTACCAGCAGAGTCAGTATCAAAACCCCGAAGACCAGTGTGCTGCTGCGTGCCAGTGTTTGAATACCAAGAGCGGATGTGTAAAGGCAAACGGCGGCAATCAGGGCAGCCGCCAGCATTGCGTTGGAGAAGGGAAGAGAAAGACTGTCAGAGACATTCCAGAGTTGTACAACGGAACGTCCGCCGCTCACAAGAAGATACAAGAAAAACACCAGTGGCAGCACTTTGTGACCGGTGCAGTGTGCAGCGAGGCTGTCGTTGCGTCTGGTGAGCAGCAGTACGGGAATGCAAAGCAGAATTTGGAATCCGATGGAAATTGCTACGCCAAGGAGTTGTTCCAGTGTAAAGGGAAACGCGGCACACATGACAGAAAAGGCGGTGGAAAGACTGAGTAAAATGGTCATTTGACTGGGTCGTAATTTATTCATGGTATTCCTCCACGGTAAAGTTGCCGGATTGCATTTTGGGAAAGTCTGCACGATACAGCAC
>DYCW01000212.1 GCA_019417865.1 Ruminococcus sp.
TCAGCTTGGCGAGGGGTGCAGGGGACAGCTGTCCCCTGCAAAACGTTGCAAATTGGAACAAGAAAACGACGTAGTACAGGACACCGTTGTCCGCCATTTTAAAAACAAACCGACATCAACAAGCAAAATTTAGCGGAAAAAGGTTGCAAGTTCGTAAAACGTACTATGGCGGACAGCGGACACAGGCGAACAGCGAAGCGAATTCGCCGGACGATTCAGACAAGGTTTCTCTAAGAGATATGAAAATGGATTTGCATGTGTTCTTTCTCTTTGCTATTCTTAGGAAAAACGCCCTGATCTCTGCCGGCAAGGCTGGGAGATCCCAGCTTGCCTGGGTAATCGTCCATCGCCCCGTATGCAACCTTGTTGCAAATTTGATAGGAAAATTTTAGAGGGCGATGGACGGGGAGCGTTTTCCTTTTCCTGATGCAAGTACGCTTGCTTTTCTATTTTTGCTTCGCAAAAACGTGGGCTGCTCGCCCACACCTCGGCAGCATTTTTGAAAAACTGCTGCACCGAAAAACGTTTTATTTTGCCTGCGGCGTGCAGACGATGTTTCCACCATTCTAAATATTTCACGTTGTTTCACGTGAAACAATCAATCAATCGAAAGGAGCGGTTTGCAAATGTCAACCATTGCAGCCATTGCGACGCCGCATGCTGCCGGCGGCATCGCCGTCATCCGCATTTCTGGTGCGGCGGCACTCCATGTTGCAGACCGGATTTTTCAGTCTGAACATGGAAAAATTCCATCTCAAATGAAAGGTTATACCTGTGCCTACGGGCGGCTTGCGGATCTGGATGACGGAATTGTGACCGTCTTTCGTGCACCGTACAGTTATACTGGAGAAGATGTGGCAGAACTGTCCTGTCATGGCGGTATTTATGTTACGCAGCAAATTTTAGACGCTGTGCTGCATGCTGGAGCAGTTCCAGCAGAGGCAGGTGAATTTACTAGACGAGCCTTTTGCAACGGGAAACTCTCTCTGACACAGGCAGAAGCCGTTATGGATATCATTTCCGCCTCTGGCAGCCGGGAGCTGCAATTTGCCAATGCCATGCGAGAAGGTGCAATGGTACGGCGGGTACAGGCGGTACAGGCACAACTGGTGACGGTTTTGAGCAGTCTGGCAGCTTGGGCAGACTATCCAGAGGAAGATATTCCAGCAGTTTCGCCGGAGATGCTGCAAACTTCTCTTTTGCAGATACAGCAGGATTTACAGGCTTTGCTGAGAACAAAGGATTACGGACGGATTCTCAAATCCGGCGTTGCAACGGTCATTGCCGGTAAGCCGAATGTGGGAAAATCGACACTTTTCAATCTGCTTTCCGGCTGTGAACGGAGTATTGTCACAGAAATTGCTGGAACGACCCGGGATGTGGTAGAGGAGTGTGTCCGGTTGGGCGATGCCACGCTGCGGCTTTCAGACACGGCTGGACTGCGGGAAACAGCAGATGTCATTGAGCAAATCGGTGTCCGAATTGCAAAAGAAAAACTGGAGCAGGCAGACTTGATTCTGGCGGTATTTGATAGCCGACAGCCGCTTTCTGTGGAGGACTGGGCGTTGCTGGAACAGCTGAAGGGGCGACAAGTAATTGTCATTCTGAACAAGAGCGATGCTGGAGAAGCGAAGATTCTGCCGGAACAGCTGTCAGATTTTCCGCATTGTATTACGATGTCGGCGAAAGAAGGCAGCGGTTTGGAGGACTTACAGGCAGCGGTGACAGAGCTGTTTTATCAAGGAAATGTGACACCGGAGCTTGGCATTCTGGCAAATGCCAGACAGGCAGCGTGTGCGGAAACTGCCTTGGAAATGGTGACAGCAGCGATGCAGGTGTTGCGGGACGGAGAACTGCTGGATGCCGTGACTGTGCTATTAGATGAGGCAGCACAGGCATTGATGACGCTGACAGGAGAACGAGTGACAGAAGCGGTAGTAGACGAAGTATTCCGGCATTTTTGTGTCGGAAAGTAGCAAGCGGATAGAATTGGTTGCAAGCCGCAGGCGGCGAGTCGCCGCAGACAGCCCACCCATCGTTACGTTGTGGAAGAG
>DYCW01000213.1 GCA_019417865.1 Ruminococcus sp.
GTATGCCACAAAATTGTTATACAGCGGTGACTTTTTGTTTTATTAAATGCCAAGCGTCTTATGAATAGCAGCAGCAATCTCTTGCACTCGTTCCGTTAAAAAAGTAGGATGGTCTAAAAACCATTTTTGATTTAATGGAGATGGATGTGGCAGAACATAAGCTGGTTTCCCATCAATTTGCTGATTTTGAAAAATCAGCATAGAAAAGTTTTGATGCGGAAAGAAAAATGCAGCTGCCTTTCCGCCAATTATCAGAAACAGTTCGTTTTGTACCGCTTTTACTTCTTGCATGAGCCATTTATCTGCACAACATTTTGGCGGTACACGATCACCACCACTCGGCGATTTGCCAGGATAGCAATGTGCAACGGATGTCAGATAAAAATAATTAGGATTATAAAAATCATCATCTGAAATATGATACCATTCCTGTCTCAATTTTCTACCACTAGCATCCGCAAACGATTTTCTGCTTTCATGTACACTACGTGAGGGTGCTTGGCTGATTTGCATAATTTTTGCAGTCTCATTGCCGCTGACAACTGGATGTGGTTCAAACCCGAATCGCCCCTGACAATATCGACAAGCTTGAATATCTTGTTGTAGCTGCAAAAAAGAAATAGACGACAAAATTATATTCCTCCTGCTATTTTGGGAAATCTTATTTACTGCATTGCTTTTTCAATTGCAATCAGTAAATCATCATATTGTTCAAATGCTTGCAATTCTGGATGATCCTTCTGAATCTGCTCCGTACTTCTGAACAAAAAGCCAGCTTTGCTTGCTTGAATCATGGCAAGATCGTTATAGCTATCCCCACTTGCAATGGTATCATAGCCAATAGACTGCAATGCCTTGACTGTGGTCAATTTAGAATTTTCTACACGCATCTTAAAACCAGTGATTTCACCGTTCTCTGCAACTTTCAAAGAATTACAGAAAATAGTTGGATGTCCCAGTTTTTCCATCAGTGGACCTGCAAATTGCACAAAGGTATCACTGATGATAATTACCTGACAAATAGAACGCAATTTGTCCAAAAATTCTTTTGCACCCGGCAAAGGGTCTATCTTTGCAATGGTTTCCTGAATTTCTTTCAGTCCAAGACCATGTTCTTTCAGCACGCCAATTCGCCAGTTCATCAGCTTATCATAATCTGGTTCATCTCTTGTGGTTCGCTTTAATTCTGGAATGCCGCTTTCCTCTGCAAAGGCAATCCAAATTTCTGGCACCAGTACACCTTCCAAATCCAAGCAGGTAATATACATATTTTACTCCTTTCCAGTCGTATCCAGTTTCATTTTTTAAGAACAGATTTTGCTCTATTTTGTCGGACACCTTTTTTATTTTACTGCATTTTTCGATAGAAATCAATCCTTTTTATAATAATATATTTTTCTATTTTTAGTTAGTTTGTATTTGTTCCCTTTACTCTACGAAACGTAGGTTGCGTTTATAAGTCACATATGTTATACTAAAAATACAGTAAAAGAAGGGAGTAAATCATATGAATCAATATGTCACTGGTACGATTATTCAAACATTGCGAGAGAAAAAAGGTATCACGCAAAAAGTACTGGGAGAACAACTTTCTGTCAGCGATAAAACCATTTCCAAATGGGAAACCGGACGTGGTTTTCCAGACATTAGCCTGTTGGAACCACTTGCGGCAGCATTGCAAGTATCTGTTGCCGAGTTACTTGCTGGTTCTTACGTCGTGAACCAGAATCGGGGCGGCAATTTGCGGAAAATTGGATTTTATGTTTGTCCTATTTGTGGAAATGTTATCTATGCCATGGGAGAGGGTGTGTTCAGTTGTTGTGGGATTGCTCTTCCCAAGCTGATTGCAGAGGATACGGCAGATGATACCCATATGTTGACCGTGACGCAAATGGAATATGACTATTATGTGTCGATGCAACATCCTATGCAGAAATCACATTTCATTTCTTTTTTTTGCATATGTCACCTGTAATCGGGTGCAGTTTTTGAAATGTTATCCAGAACAAAATCCAGAAGCTCGGTTTCCCATTTGCGGACATGGCACAATTTATGCGTACTGTAATCAACACGGTTTATTTCAGGTGAAATTGTGAAATCAACTGAAGTAAGAGACAAAAATAGAAAGCTTATGTTCAATTTTGATATTATTCACAAAATACCATTGAAAAACTACTGAAAAAATGGTATGATTAACATAATGCCTTGTATGAACCGTATCAAAACGGACATGCTATCGTGTATTGAATTTTATGATTGGAGGTTTATTTCATGAAACGGAGAATCGGAATTTTAACCAGCGGCGGTGACTGCCCGGGATTAAATGCCACCATTCGTGGGGTCGCAAAGGCATGTTATGAAATACTGGGTACAGAAAATGTGGAAATTGTAGGAATTTCAGATGGCTATTATGGTTTGATTCACAATATCTGTAAAGAAATGAAACCGGACGACTTTTCCGGTATCTTGACTCGTGGTGGTACCATTCTTGGCACAAAACGACAACCATTCAAAATGATGAAGGTGATTGGCGATGACAACGTAGATAAGGTCAAAAATATGAAGAAGACCTATCAGAGTCAGAAACTGGATTGCTTACTGACTTTAGGCGGTAATGGTACACATAAAACTTCAAAACTGCTGGCAGATGAGGGACTAAATGTAATTGGTTTACCGAAAACGATTGATAATGACATCTACGGAACAGATGTTACATTCGGGTTTCATACAGCAGTGGATATTGCCACCGATGCACTTGATCGTCTGCATACAACTGCAAACAGTCATTCTCGAATTTTGCTCTGTGAAATCATGGGAAATAAGGCAGGCTGGTTAACATTAAATGCTGGTATTGCCGGTGGAGCAGATATTATTCTGATTCCAGAAATTCCATACGATATTGAAAAAGTTTGCAAGTCTGTCCTGAAACGAAGCGAAAGTGGTAAAAACTTTTCTATTATTGCCGTTGCAGAAGGATGTTTCGATCAGGAAGAAGCAAAACTGAAAAAGAAAGAACGTGCAAAACAGCGTGCAGAAGCTGGCATTGTCACTGCAACCAATCGCATTGCGACACAAATTCAGCAGAAAACTGGTTTGGAAGCAAGGGTTTGTGTACCGGGTCATATGCTGCGTGGTGGAAGCCCAAGTGCATATGACCGGATTTTAGCGACTCAATTTGGTGTTTATGCAGCAAGTCTTATCAAGGAAGAACAGTATGGTATGTCGGTTGCAAAAGTGAATGGTGTCATTACGGCAAATAAATTGGAGGATAT
>DYCW01000214.1 GCA_019417865.1 Ruminococcus sp.
TCCAAGTGGCAAAACCCAGATACCTTGCCACTTTGCCACTTCGCCACTTCAACCGAAAAATCACAGCCAACAGCCCTTATGTATAGACCGCATGAGGGCTTTTCTCATGGAAAGGAGAGCCTATGAACAATGAAAAGACCAACCGCGCCGCCACCGCTGCCGCTTCCCCTCTGACCGTAAAGGAAGCCCCGCAGCCCGACCTTGTAAAGACAATCGGCGGCACAACCTTTGACATTCATATCCATTTCAGCGAAACGAGCCGCGAAACCTTTACGGACAAAGTAGTGCGCCTTATCCAGAATGACAGCGGAGATGTAACCGCATGAAAAAAAGATGATTTTTTTCTTGTTCCTTACTTGCAATTTCCGAAAGGTACTGTGTTGATTGAATGCGGCAAAATGCTTGAGCAAGGCAGACCAGTTAAAGATGATAACGGCAGGATTTCCTATCAGCCTTACAGAATCAAGGTGTTCAATACCATAGATTTTGGTAAGTCCATGCACTACAATCCGTTCGCATGCATCAGCAAGAAAAATCGTGAGAAAGATATTCTGAAATTCGTTGACGTGCTTATCAAAAACACGCAGAGTTCACAGCAAAACGGCGGTGATGATTTCTGGGTAAAGGCTGAAAAGCTTCTTTACACGGCGTATATTGCTATGATTTTTACAATCAATCCGCCTGCGGAACAGAATTTTGAAACTTTGATTGAGATGATAAATTCTTCTGAATGCCGTGAGGACGATGAAACTTTCAAGAATGCTATGGACAGGCTCTTTGAGTTTATCGAGTGTTGGATTAGCGGTGAATATCCCGATGATATGGAAATCAGCGATGAATTTGTCTATATGAAAGAGCATCAGCCGAACGAGGAACAGAAAAGACTTGGGGCATTTGCCTGCAAGCAGTATCACGCTTACAAACTGGCAGCGGGCAAAACAGCAAAGTCAATCCTTATCTCCTGTTCTACCCGCTTAGCGCCTTTTGCAATTGATGAAGTCTTAGAGATCACAAGCTATGATGAACTCGGACTTGACAAGCTGGGCAATGAACTGTCTGCACTCTTTGTCATTATCTCTGATACGGACGCAACATTTAACTTCCTCGTTGCAATCATGTATTCACAGCTATTCAATCTGCTCTGCACAAAAGCGGACAATTCAGAGGGCGGAAAACTGAAATATCATGTACGTTGTCTGCTCGATGAGTTCGCAAATATCGGCGAAATTCCGCAGTTTGAGAAGCTTATCGCTACTATCAGAAGCCGTGAAATCAGTGCAAGTATTATCTTACAGGCAAAGTCACAGCTGAAAGCGATTTACAAAGATAATGCCGATACGATTGAGGGCAACTGCGATACAACACTTTTCCTCGGCGGTAAGGAAAAATCAACGCTAAAAGAGATTTCGGAAAGCTTGAGAAAAGAAACGATTGACAGTTTCAATACTTCGAATACAAGAGGTCAGTCCGAAAGCTATGGTCTGAACTATCAGAAGCTTGGCAAGGAACTCAAATCACAGGACGAATTAGCCGTCATGGATGGCGGTAAGTGTATTTTACAGCTGAGAGGTGTCCGTCCGTTCTTCTCAGATAAATTTGATATTACACGTCACAAACATTATCACTTGCTTCTGGACGACAATCCGAAAGCAAAATTTGATATTGAAGCTTTTGTCGGAAAGCGTAAGAAACGTTATCTGACGCTCAGAAGCAGGGATAAAGTTGACGTGTACGAAACGGACGAAAAATAGGTCTTACCTGAAAGCAGCGAATACCGAAGAAAACCAATAACGCAGATACAGCTTTTTGATTCCTGTTTTCAGTAATAGATAAAAAATACATAGAATGGAGAAATTACAATGGAAAACGAAAACACTATGGCAGTAACTTCCGATGTTGCTGTCGGAGAAATCACAAAGCCTAAACACAAGTGGCTTACCAAGGGCAGCAAGCTTGCAAAAAAGGCAACAATGTTCGCCACAATTGCGGGTGTTATGGCAACTACCGGAGCAATGCAGGCTTTTGCCGCTACAGGTGAAGTAGATACTTCTTCTTTCATCAGCACGGCTTGTACTGTACTTAAATCCGTTATCTGTCTGATTGGTGCAGGTGTCGGTGTTTGGGGCGTTGTCAATCTTTTGGAGGGTTATGGAAACGACAACCCCGGTGCAAAATCTCAGGGCATGAAACAGCTTATGGCTGGTCTTGGACTTATCCTCCTTGCAATCCGTACTTGTTCCTGTTCTTCAGAATATGATGACCGGTGCGGTGTAATCTGATCTGATTTCTAACAGCTGCGTGGTGGGTGGAGTGTGGGCAAGCACAGTAAGGAAAGGACGGTGAGATTATGGGTGTCATAAGTGATGCAATAGACAGCTTGCAGGAATGGTGTGAAAACTTGTTCAAAGACGGTATAAAGTCGCAGTTTGACAGTATTTCAGACTTGCTGACGGAAACTTTCAATAAGACCACAGAAGATGGCGGACTTATCTCTAACTTTCTGACAGGTCATCCTGCGAGTTTTTCAGGTTCTTCTGGCGGTGGAACAGCGATATGGACAACAATTGAAACGCTATGTAATAACGTAGTTGTGCCAATCGGCGGATTTATCCTGACAATTATTCTTCTCAACGACCTGATACAAACCGTGATACGAGGGAATAACTTCAAGGACTTTGACGATTCCATATTTATAAAATGGATCATCAAAGCCTTATGCGGTGTAATTTTGGTATCGAACGTGTTTTACATCGCATCAGCCCTATTTTCGTTCGGAACAGACGCTTGTGCCAATGGTATTACAACGCTGTTTGGTTCGGGAAATTTTCTGTCAACCGACTTGGCACTCAAAAAATCGGCTCTTAACAGTCTTGGACTCGGTGAACTGATAACGGTATGGTTTATCTCATTGATTGTTCACTTAGGAGTGATGATTATGATGGTTGCCATTGTAATTGTCCTTGCTTCCCGTATCATCGAGGTATTTATGTATTTAGGCGTTGCACCTATTCCTATGGCAACAATGCTTGACAGCGGTGAATGGTCAAGTATCGGCAAAAACTGGGTAAAACAGCTGCTGGCGTTATCCTTTCAGGGATTCTTTATCATCATTGCACTCGGTATCTTCAAAACGCTGTTCTCCAATGCGATTGTATCGCTGAACAGCAGCACAGACGGCATTATCCTGCAAATGGCAATGCTTCTGGGATATACGGTGGCACTGATCTTTACGGTACTCCGTACAGGTGCGGTTTCAAAATCTGTGTTCAATGCAAGATAAAAAAGCACTGCTCATGTTTAAGCAGTGCATAATGACTATTCTATTTCTTCAGCAAAACGTTTAAGCAGGGTGGGATAGTTTCTTGCACCATTGAGAACACGATAAAAAACCACTTTGCGTTCAGCTTCAAAAATGCGATAGAACATTAAATATTTTTCAACAATAATCATACGAAAATCAAATTTTGCAAGCTTATCATCAGGAATTATCACACCTGAATAAGGAAAATCAGAAATTTGCTGAACAGCTTTGTTCATCTTATTTTTGATACGGACAGCACCTTGTTTACTTCCGAGCATAACAAAAGCAGAAATAATTTCAGACATATCATTCAGTGCATCGACAAGAAATTCTACGGTATATGAG
>DYCW01000215.1 GCA_019417865.1 Ruminococcus sp.
GGTCTGCCCACACAGGAACCCGTCGGCAGCATGATTGTCGACATCGGCGGTGGCACCAGTGAAGCCGCAGTCATCTCTATGGGCGGCATTGTTTCCTCCAAAAGTATCCGCTGCGGCGGTGACGAGCTGGATGCCGCTATTATCAATCATATTAAAAAACGCTATAATCTCCTCATCGGCGAACGCACCGCAGAGGATATCAAAATTCAAATTGGATCTGCCTTTCCCATGGATCGGGAAGATGCCATGGAAATCAAGGGCAGAAATCTTCTGAATGGTCTGCCCGAAACCATCCATATCACAGGATCAGAAGTACGGGATGCCATGTCCGAACCGCTCGCACGCATTGTGGATGCGGTCAAGTACACACTGGAACAGACACCGCCAGAACTGGCAGCCGATATTATTGACCGTGGAATGATTCTCGCCGGCGGCGGTGCCCTGCTGCGAGGCATGGATCGGCTGATTCACCAGGAAACAGGTATGCCGGTATTGGTGGCAGAATATCCGCTGGACTGCGTGGCAGAGGGCACCGGCAAAATTTTTGAACACCTCGAAAACTATTCGGATGCTCTGGCGGAAGACAACCGTTACTGATACCCGGAAGACAAAGGAGGAAAACAAATAATGGGTGATTTCTTTAAGCGGAACAAGTTTCGTTTTCTGCTTTGTATCCTTGCACTTCTGGTCGGCATATTGCTCTATGCTGCAACACAAAATGGTCAGACAACGGGGGCTGCTGGTGTCGTACTCAATCCACTGCGGCAGGTCACACAATCGATCTCCACACAGGTAGAGCGACTTTTCGCATCCTTTACCAACATAACAAACTACCAAAAGGAGAACGACAGCTTAAAAGAGGAAAACGCCGCCCTCAAAAAACAGCTTCTGGATTATGAAGACACCAAACAGCAGCTTGCGGAGCTGGAAAAATTTATGGGCATCAAAGAGGACCATCCAGACTATACGCTCTCCGATCCCTGTACCATCATCGGTTATGTCACCAATGACCCATTCCACAGTTTTATCATTGACAAGGGTTCTGAAGACGGACTTTCCCTGCAAGACCCTGTGGTGACCGCAGAGGGCATTGTTGGCATTATCTCTGAAGTCTCCAATACTTATGCAACAGTGGAAACCATCTGCTCTCCGAACCTGTCAGTTGGGGCAATGTCTGCAACAGGCAGTGATACCGGAATTGTAGAAGGGGAAATTTCACTGGCAGATGACTACCAATGCCGTATGATTTATTTGGAACGAGACACAAAACTGGAAAAAGGCAGTTTGATTAAAACCTCCGGTACAGGGGGGCTCTTTCCGCAGGGCTATCTGATTGGAACCGTCGAACAACTGGAATTGATGGACAGCGGCTTAAGTAAATATGCTGTTCTGACTCCATCTGTGAACTTCTCCGCTCTGACTAATGTCATGGTAATTTTAGACTATGATGGCAAAGATGCAGAAGCAAACGCTGGTAAGGCTGCAAATCAAACAGCCCCTGCAAACCCAAAGTCTGAAAAGGAGGCAGAGAATGGGCAAAATTAAACCTGCTCGCTCAACTCCTGCACAGAAGCGAAATACAGTCATTCGATGGATATTCTATTTTGTTGTCATTCTGCTCTGTACAGCATTTCTCAATGCCGGAGACGGCGTAAAACCCCTTCTGCTGATTCCAGTCTCTCTCTGCATTGCCTCAAATGTGAAAGAAGGAGCAGCTGTTTTCATTGGCATTCTGTGCGGGCTACTGTTGGATTTCTGCTGTAATCGTCTGACGGGGTTCTATGCGATTCAAATGATGTTGGTCTGTCTGGTGACATCCTGGCTTTATACACAACTTCTGCAACAGCGGCTGTTGAATATGCTGATTCTCACAGCGATTGCCAGCCTGCTGCTGGGAGCAGTTGACTTCTTTTTCTACTATGCAATCTGGGATTATGAACATGTGTGGCTGGTCTTTCTGCATATTACCTTGCGGAGTTGCGGCTATACGCTCATTGCAACACTGCCACTGTACGGTCTTTTTCATTTCGTACATGAACGGCTGCTGCCCCACAGCAACCGCACGATTGAACAAGCCATCCACACAACCATCGAACCATACTAACGGGGTGCATAAGGAGGAATTCTATGAAAAAACCTGTTTCTGTTTATGTCAAAGCCACTGGTGCAACCCTGCTGGTACTCTCCTCTGCCTGTCTCTGCGGTTATCGACTGATGAAAATTCAAATTGTCAACAGTGATTCCTACATCAGCCGTCAGTACAGCACAGACACCTATACACAGACGATTGCAGCCACTCGAGGAGAAATTGTAGACTGCAACGGTGATCCAATTGTGCAAAATACAGTTGGCTATAACATTATCATTGAACCGGATTCCTTTCCAAAGGATAACGAAACCGGAAATGAAGTCCTGTTACAATTGTTACACCTGCTGGCGGATGTCGATGTCACCTTTGAAGAATCGCTCCCTATTTCAAAAACAGCACCCTTCACATTTACTACAGATGACACAGAAACGCTTGACGAGATCCGCACAACATTAAACCTGAATCTCTATGCCACAGCGGAGAACTGCATTGACCGACTAATCGATGACTATGAGATTGCGGATACTTATACGGATGAAGAAAAGCGTATGATTGCAGGCATCCGCTATGAAATGCAGCTACGAGGCTTTTCAATGAGCAATCAATTTACATTGGTAAAAGATATTCCACTCACAATTGTCACAGAGATTAAAGAACATGGTCTGTCACTGCCGGGAGTCAATATCATTGAAGATGCCATCCGTACCGTCGTACAGGGCGATGTGATTCCGCATGAAATCGGAACCGTTGGACCCATCTATGCAGAAGAATATGAAGAACTGGCACAACAAGGTTACGATTTGGATGATACTGTAGGTAAAAATGGTATTGAACAGGCAATGGAATCTTATCTCCGTGGCAAGGACGGCACAAAAACCATTTCTGTGCAAGATGGTACAGTGGTTTCCTCAGAAATTACCATACCGGTAGAGGCAGGAAATACCGTTATGCTGACTGTGGACAGTACCTTCCAGAAGGATTTGCAAAACATCCTTGGCAACTTTATCAAAAATTTCGACAAACTGCGGGATGAAAAGACAAAATCAGAGGGCTTAGGCAAAGTCACAAGTGGGGCATTGGTAGTACTAGATGCGGAAGACGGCGGCGTGCTTGGTATGGCAACTTATCCAACCTATAATCTCAAGGACTACGCTAAAAACTATGACAAATTGGCAGCAGATGAAACCTACCCGCTGATGAATCGTGCAACAATTGGTCAATACCGTCCAGGTTCCACTTTTAAAACGATTACAGCAACAGCGGGTTTGAATGAAGGCATTGTCACCGGTTCTTCCACCTATTACTGCAGTAGTACCTATGACTATAAGGGACAGATTTTCGGCTGTACCGGTTCTCATGGAGATATTTCTGTTGTACAGGCATTACAATATTCCTGTAATATTTACTTTTATAAGCTTTCAGAAACATTGACCATTGACGGCTTGACAAAATATGCAGAACTATACGGTCTGGGACAGCCCACTGGTATTGAAACCGGCGATGCTGCCGGCAGATTTGCAAATCCAGAAACCTATGCGGAATACGGCTGGGAATGGACAGTCGGTCATGTTTTACAGGCTGCGATCGGGCAATCTGAAACAGCTGTTACACCACTGCAAATGGCAGTGGTCGCAAATACCATTGCAAATGAAGGCATTCGCTATCAGCCGCATTTGGTAGACAGTCTATGGGACTACAACCAGACAGAATTGTTGCAAGACATCGAACCTGTCATTGCGGAAACGATCCCCATTCAGAATGACAGTGTTTATTCACTTATTGAACAAGGTATGATTGCTGCTTCTGTTACCAATATGCCGGAACAATATTCCCTTGCCAATCTTGGTTACGATGTTGCTATCAAAACTGGTACCCCACAGGCAGGCGGCGGCAGAGTACAGGACTCTTTTTTCATCGGCTATGCACCAGCAGACAACCCCAAAATTGCTTTTGCCTGTGTTGTAGAAGGTGCAGAATATAGCAAGTATATGATTCGAGATGTACTCAAAGCCTATGAACGGCTGGAAACACGACAGGCAGCATCGATGGAAAAAGATACCACGAAAAATGGATAAAAGTTGTCGAAAACACTATGCAAATTGCATAAAAACGGGGACAAAAATCAATTCATTTTTCACAATCTTGCAATTGGAACGGTAAAAATCTTTGACATTCGGACATTTTATGTTATAATAAAAAGTGACATGGCATTGACACCGACAGATCCGAAACAGAAATACCAAAACGAGATCTATGCGGACAGGACATGCTGCATGTTTATCCGAAAGAGAGGTTTTTCAAACATGACAATTGCACTCATTGCACATGATGCAAAGAAAGAACTTATGATTCAGTTTTGTATTGCATACTGTGGCGTTTTGTCCCGTCACAGGCTCTGTGCAACCGGCACAACCGGAAAACTGGTCAGTGAAGCAACTGGTCTGGAGATTCAACGTTATCTCAGTGGCAGACAGGGCGGAGATCAGCAGATCGCAGCACGTATTTCCTGCGATGAAATTGATGTGCTGCTCTTCTTTCGAGATCCGATCAACCGCAAGGACTCGGAACCGAATGAAATGAATCTGCTTCGTTTATGTGACGTACATAATGTACCGGTTGCAACCAATATTGCAACGGCAGAGGCATTGATTATGGCACTGGAACGAGGCGACTTGGACTGGAGAGAATACGGAAACCTGTCCATTTAACAGAAGTTCATATTGCTCTGTCCCTTTTCTACAATAGAAAGGGACAATTTTTTCGATTATCGGAGGTTATCTATGGCACTCAAAATCACACGTCCGCAAGGGACGGAAGACATTACACCGGAGAATATTTCCAAATGGCACACTGTAGAACAGGTCGCACGGGAAACCGCCGCCTGCTTCGGCTTCCATGAAATGCGAATTCCAACCTTTGAAAGTACAGACTTATTCCTACGTTCTGTTGGAGAAACTACAGATGTGGTACAAAAGGAAATGTACACTGTCAAGGCAAAGGAAACCGAATTTACACTGCGTCCAGAAGGCACAGCTGGTACGATTCGTTCCATGCTGCAAAACGGCATGCTGAACGCCGCACTGCCGCAAAAGGTGTTCTACATTCTCTCCTGCTTCCGCCACGAACGGCCGCAGGCAGGCAGACTGAGAGAGTTTCACCAGTTCGGCGTAGAAATGGCAGGCAGTGCAGATGCTGCGGCGGATGCAGAAATCATCAGTCTGGCAAAAAATATCTTAGATCGACTTGGGTTGAAAAATATTCAGCTGTACATCAATTCCATCGGCTGCCCAACTTGCCGTGCCAATTATCATAAAGCACTGCGTGCGTATTTTTCTGCCTATGAAAATGACCTCTGCGATACCTGCAAGAGCCGTCTGGAAAAGAATCCAATGCGAATTCTGGACTGCAAGAGCCCGATTTGCAGCAAAATTGCAGTCGATGCACCTGTCATTTTGGATTACCTCTGTGACGAGTGCAAAGAACACTTTACTACCCTGCAATCACACCTGAACACATTGCAAATAGATTACACCATCAATCCCAAAATTGTACGGGGTCTGGATTATTATACCAAAACCGTATTTGAATTTGTTACCACAGACATCGGTGCACAGGGGACTGTCTGTGGCGGCGGTCGTTATGACGGTCTGATCGCACAGCTTGGCGGTTCGGAAACGCCGGCTCTTGGATTTGCCATGGGATTGGAACGCCTGATTCTGACCA
>DYCW01000216.1 GCA_019417865.1 Ruminococcus sp.
CAACAGATCATATTCCTTCGGTGTCATGGTCGCACGCTGTCCGTCTACATAGACCTCCCGTCCAGCCAGATCGATTTCCAGTCCTTCAAATTGCAGTCGCTGATCTGAAATCGAATCGGCTGCGGTATGATGGCGGTTCAAAACTGCTTTGACTCTTGCCATCAGTTCTTTCGGAGAAAACGGCTTTACCACATAGTCATCAATGCCCAACTCAAACCCAAACAGTTTGTCATACTCCTCCCCACGGGCGGAGAGCATAATGACCGGAATATTTTTCCGTTTTTTGATCTCCTTACAGGCGGAAAAGCCATCCAGTCTTGGCATCATGACATCCATAATAATCAGGTCAAAATCCTGTTCCCGGCAAAGTGCTACGGCTTCCATGCCGTTTTCCGCTTCTGTGACCTCATATTCCTCAAACTCTGCATACTCCCGAACCACGTTCCGGATATTGGCTTCATCATCTACGATTAGCAGTCGATACATTGATATGCTGCCTCCTTTCATAATGACACAAAAACCGCCCGAAAACCGGACGGTTTTTGCTTTGCAGTGCGATAGGCTGCCTCTATTTTTCTCACACTTCTGCAAGCATTGCCGTTTCTTCGGAATAAAACGGCAGAAAAACCATTATTCTGCTTCTGTCTTCCGCTTCTGCTGCAAAGCAGCTGCGATGAAGGATGTAAACAGCTTATGCGGCTTATTTGGACGGGATTTAAATTCCGGATGGAACTGTACACCAACAAACCACGGATGATCTTTCAGTTCGACAATTTCCACCAATTTCCCGTCTGGGGAAATACCAGCAAGCTGCAAGCCGCTCTCTACGAGCTGTCGTCGGAAGGCATTATTCAGTTCAAACCGGTGACGATGCCGCTCATAAATCAGCTCTTCGCCATAAATGGTACGAACCCGTGCCCCCTCTGTCAATTTACACGGATACAGCCCCAACCGCATCGTGCCACCCAGATTGGTAATATCCTTCTGATCCTCCATGATGTCAATGACGTTCTGTTCGCCGTCCGGCAAAAACTCTGCGGAATTGGCATCCGGCAGTCCTGCACAGTGCCGTGCAAATTCTACCACTGCCATCTGCATCCCCAGGCAAATACCGAACATCGGGATTTGCTGTTCTCTTGCATAAGCAATGGCAATAATCATGCCCTCAATCCCACGGTCGCCGAAGCCGCCCGGCACAATAATCCCATCGCAGTCTTTCAGCATGTCCGCAGCAGTTTCATCCGTAATTTTTTCGGAGTCAATCCAGAGAATTTCCACCTTCGCATCATTTGGAATGCCACCGTGCCGCAGGGCTTCTGCAACAGAAAGATAGGCATCCGGCAGAGCAACATATTTTCCAACCAAACCAATGGTAACCTGTTCCGTTGCCTGCTTCTGCCGTTCTGTCATTTGAATCCATTCAGTCAGATCTGGTGCCCGATTTTCCAGTCCAAGGTGATGGCAGACACAAGCTGCAAGGCCTTCCTTTTCCAGCATCATCGGCACATCGTAAAGGGACGGTGCGGTCATGTTCTGAATAATATCTTCTTCCCGCACATTGCAGAACAGACTGATTTTCTTTGCCATTTCCTTTGGGATTTCCCATTCTGTCCGGCAGACAATGATGTTTGGCTGAATGCCGATGGAGAGCAGTTCTTTTACAGAATGCTGTGTCGGCTTTGACTTCAATTCATTGGAACCGGAAATATACGGCACCAGTGTCACATGGATGTACATGGCATTCTGTCTGCCGACCTCAGCGACAAACTGCCGAATCGCTTCCAGAAACGGCGTACTCTCAATATCACCAACTGTACCACCGATTTCCGTAATGACCACATCGGTATCAGAGTTCTTGCCGACCCGATAAATCCGCTCTTTGATTTCATTGGTGATATGCGGAATCACCTGTACCGTACCGCCCAGATAATCACCACGGCGTTCCTTGTTTAACACGGTCCAGTAAATCTTACCAGTTGTGACGTTGCTGTTGATGGAAAGATTCTCATCAATAAACCGCTCATAGTGTCCCAGATCCAGATCTGTTTCTGCACCATCATCGGTGACAAACACTTCGCCGTGCTGATACGGGCTCATCGTGCCCGGATCTACATTGATATACGGGTCAAACTTTTGAATGGTCACCCGATATCCTCGTGCTTTCAGCAGACGACCGAGCGAAGCAGCGGTAATGCCTTTTCCCAGACCGGAAACAACACCGCCGGTAACAAATACATATTTTGGCATACGTTTATTCCTCCAAAGCGATACAAATATTCCTGTTCTCTCTTATTATACTATGTTTCCCGTACAATTGCAAGCACAATTTCAAACGAAACACGAAGTGTTATTTTCAAGTGTGCGGTTGCAGGTTACGGTATTTTTTAGGATGCCTTTTTCAACTGCAAAACCGGAAATGATCTTTTAAAGTCCATTTCCATATATGTGTTCAAATTGATATTTTTTTCTGTATCCCCATCGCAGAAAAAACACAGCCGCAGAAATTCTGCCGATAAAGATCATATTCCCGTGAAAGCACAATCGAACGCTGATAGCCGCCCTTCTTCTTAAAATCTGAAAACAGCCACGGCACACCATATTGTTCTGCCAGTGCTGCTCCCTTTTCATTGATAAACTGTGCATCCTTATGGGGACTGATGGAAAGTGTTGTCGTCACATAATCTGCACCAGCCGCTTTTGCAGCACGAAATGTCTCCTCTAACCGCAGACCGATACAACGGCGGCAGCGTTCCCCCCGTTCCGGCTCCTGTTCCAGTCCTTTTGCCAATGATAAAAAGCGTTCCGGCTCCCAGACACCGGCAACGACAGAAACGGTGCCAGAAAGCGGCATTTCCTGCAAAAGCCGCCGCAATTCCGAAAGCCGATGAGAAAACTCTTTTTCGGGCATGATATTGGGATTATAGAAATAAATCGTAATCGTAAAATAACGGCTGAGATATTCCAGCACATAACTGCTGCATGGTGCACAGCAGGCATGAAGAAACAAGGCTGGCTTCTCTCCCGCTGGAATGCCCTGTAATACCCGTTCCAGCTCCCGTTGATAATTCGGTTTGGGTGGAGTCTGCATGATTTATTTTCCCTCCAGCTCCTTAAACGCATTCCGCTCTTCCGGATGGATTCGGATTTTTCCGTCTTTCAGCAGGGTAACATCCTTCCGGTTGCACTTTACCGGTACATCTGACTGTTCCGTCTGAATCTTCAAATCACCAGTCAGTGTATTGGATTCAATGACCTTTCCCTTTGTGCCATCTGCCAAAGCAACTGTTGCATTGAGCTTCGGCGTAATCTTCAGCAGTTCCTCATAGACATTCTGCTCATGTTTCAAGCAGCACATCAATCTGCCGCAACAGCCGGAGATCTTTGACGGATTCAGAGAGAGTCCCTGCTCCTTTGCCATTTTGATGGAAACTGGCTGAAATTCACACAAAAAGCCCTTGCAGCAGAACTCCCGTCCACAAATGCCAATGCCACCGAGAATTTTTGCCTTGTCCCGCACACCAATCTGCCGCAATTCAATGCGGGTACGGAAAATCGCAGCCAGATCTTTGACCAGATCCCGAAAATCCACACGATTTTCTGCTGTAAAATAAAAGAGCAGCTTGCTGTTGTCAAATGCACATTCTACCTCAATGAGCTTCATTTCCAGCTTCCGCATAGCAATCTTTTCCTCACAGATGTGGAATGCCCGAATTTCCTTCTTCCGATTCTGCTCCAGAATCCGCAGGTCGTCCTTGTTGACAGCACGAAGAATCTGTTTCAGCGGCTGTACGACTTCCGCCTTTTGAATGGCTTTATTCGGAATGGTAACCTCCCCACACTCTATTCCCCTGGCGGTCTCTACAATAACCAAATCACCGACTTGAAACTGTCTGCCGTCTGGTGAAAAATAGTATACTTTTCCGTTGCTTTTAAAACGAACACCAATAATTTCAATCATATAAAACCCTTTCTCAGATATTGATAAAACATATTATTATAATA
>DYCW01000217.1 GCA_019417865.1 Ruminococcus sp.
GTTCAAAGCAATCTGGTGCACAGACTGTATCGCCAATGGAAATATTGGAAATCCCGCTGATCCAGACAATATCACCCACGGTTGCCGTTTCAGCCGGTACTTTCTGCAAGCCCTGAATTTGCAGTAAGGAAACGACTTTATTGCGGTTCACAGTCTCCGGGTCATGATAGTTGCCGATGACGATTTGCTGATTCACCTGAATGGTACCACGGGCAATTCTGCCAATTCCGATTCTGCCGACATATTCATTATAGTCAATCGAAGAAATCAGCATTTGCAGCGGTGCTTCCGGCTCGCCCTCCGGCGGGTCGATATAATTGACAATGGTATCAAACAGCGGAACCAAATCGGTACCTTCCCCGTGCGGTTCCAGTGAGGCGGTGCCATCTCTACCCGAACAATATAGGAACGGAGTATATTCCAGTTGTTCTTCGCTGGCATCCAGATCCATCAAAAGCTCCAGCACTTCATCGCCGATTTCATCCAGACGAGCATCCGGACGGTCAATTTTATTGACCACAACGATGATTTTCAGGTTCATTTCCAATGCTTTTTGCAGTACAAATCGTGTCTGTGGCATCGGTCCTTCCGCTGCATCCACCAGCAGCAGTGCACCGTCCACCATGCTCAGTACCCGTTCCACCTCGCCGCCGAAGTCAGCGTGTCCCGGTGTATCGATGATATTGATTTTGATATCACCGTAACGGACAGAAGTATTCTTTGCTAAAATGGTAATGCCACGTTCTCGCTCCAGTGCATTGGAGTCCATGACTCGTTCTGCGACTGCCTGGTTTTCCCGAAATACACCGCCTTGCTTCAGCATTTCATCCACGAGGGTGGTTTTTCCGTGGTCCACGTGTGCAATGATTGCAACATTTCTCAAATCTTCTCTCAGCATGGTAAAATTTCCTCTTTTCTTGCCCTTGCTCCCATCTGACGGGCGTTCCTTCTTCTCACATTCTCACAATAGAAATAAAAAAGAACAGGCAAAACACACATCTGCTTTACCTGTTCTATGGTGGGGGAGGACGGATTCGAACCATCGAAGCTAGAAGCAGCAGATTTACAGTCTGTCCCCTTTGGCCACTCGGGAACTCCCCCAAAGTGTATATATCTAATTTTGAGATATACTGGAGCTGGTGGACGGACTTGAACCCCCGACCTGCTGATTACAAATCAGCTGCTCTACCAACTGAGCTACACCAGCCTTACAACGTTATTTATTATATCACAGCTTTTCGGAAATGTCAAGCGATTTTTTTGAGATTTTACGTTTTTTAAAAAAAGAAAGCATACATTGTAAAATCCAGCGAACTTTGCAATTGTCTCCTATTAAAATAAGATAGCAGCACTTTAGAATGAAAAAAGAAAAGCAGAAAAAGACGTGACGATAACATCAGCAGGGAAAAGATGTAAAAAATCCCCGCTTAAAATATACTACAGTCAGAATGCTGCAATATAAAAAATCCTCACCTGCATATTTCGTCAGGTGAGGAAATACTTGCGGCAATTCACCGCTGGTCGAGGCGACAGGATTCGAACCTGCGGCATCTTGCTCCCAAAGCAAGCACTCTACCAAGCTGAGCTACGCCTCGTTTTTTCACTGTGTCCTACACAGTGTTTTTATTATAGCACATCCATTTCCATTTGTCAAGCAGTTTTTCGCAAAAAAAATAAAATTTCTGCTGTTATCACAAAAAGACGCATACAGAAACCGATCCTGTATGCGTCTCTCTTGCCATTATAAATCGTGGAATTATTCGCTGTTGTCATCTGCTTCCGCAGGGGATTCGCTTATTTCTTCAGCAACATCTTCCTCTGTATCCTTCGATTGTTTTGTCTGTTTGGGTGACGCCTTTTCCGGCGACTGCTCCGCTTTCTTTTCTGTTGCGGATTTTACAGCTGCCTGCTTCGGCTTCTGTTTTTTATCATCGCCGTCACCGCTTGCATCCCGCCGTTTCTGCCGTGCAATGGCAAGCAGAACCGCATTGTGTTTCTTGTCATAGCGATAGAACAGCACCAGAATGATAATACCAGCAACCAGACAAATCAAACCAACATTCCAGCCCGGCGGTGTAAACTTCATAGTCACTTCATGTTCTCCGGCTTCCAGTGGAATGCCAACCAGTGCATTCAATACCTTCACCGGTTCTACCTTCTCACCGTCCACCTTCACCGTCCAGCCGTCTTCCCACGGAATGCTGGTCAGCATCATCTGCCCTTCTTCAGCAGTAATGGTACCTGTTATTTTCCGGTCATTGAACTCTGTAATATCCCACTGATTCTGCTTCAACTTGTCAATGTCCTCCTGGAACATATCTTCATCGAAGCTGTAGAAGAAGAAGTTCTTTACAATGGTATATTCATTGGCAACCGTCATTCGCAGGCAGAGCTGCGTGCCAATATCAAACTGACCAAGCCGCATAATGGTATAGTTATCGCCCTCGAAGTAAGCGTTAAACCATTCATAGTCATAATCATTCAATTCTGGATCCCATTCGCCGAGCCACAGGTTAACAGCCTTCTGATTCTCCGTCTTGAAGAAGATATAAATTGGATCTTCTGTTTGTACAGTCAAGCGGAAGTCCACTGTAGGGTCACCGCTCTGACCAGCCGTATAGCAAGTCTGTTCACCGTATGCAGATGTGGTCACATTGCTCAGAACCGGATCGCCATCCAGTTCCACTGGTGTATAATAATTCTTGCTGCCTGCAATATTGCCCAATTCGTCAAAGGTCATATTGCCGCTGATGACACTCATCAGCATATTCTGACTGTTGAATGGATTGTCATTTCCAAGGTGGTCAATTCGGTTTACGTCCTCATCCACCATGTAACCAATGGAAAGTGCATTCGGATTTTCATAAACCTTGATGGTCTGTGCAGCATTATTTTCGTCTGTGTAATCATACTGCATTACTGGCTCATAGGTCGGATTCAACCGTCTGCTGGTGTCGCTTTCTCTATTTAAGACATACTTGATGCCAAGCAGAGAGTCTGCCAATGCCGTATTGCCGTCATAACGTGTATAGTAGCTGTGCATACAGTAGCCCATGGTTTCAATGAAGTTAATAATATCGGTGTTCATAACCGAGCTGGAGTGGGAAATACCACGCAGACCAAATGCACCGTTGTCATTGACGCAACGGAAGAATGTCTTTTCTGCACGATACAGACCATCATCATATTCTTCCAGCTTATCTGTTACAGTACGACCGTTTTCAATAAAGTTGCTCCAAGATTTCTTCGTAGAATATGCCACTTCTTTATCGATCTTCTTCATGGAATCCACGGCATTGTAGGTCACCTCGCTGCCGATAAAGAACAGCATGACAATGCACGTCATTACATTACTAAATCGCTTGACGTCCTCCTTTGAGCCGCCCTTCATGAAGTAGAGACACACTAAATAGATACCAATCAGGATGATAGAAACCCAGATACTCTTAATTGTATCAATGTGTTCATAGTCCAGCTTGGAAATGACAAGCAGCAGCACCATCCAGCCAAAGAAAACCGCACCCAGTATTCCCGGCTTGATGGATTTCAGCTTCGTGAATGCCATAGCTGCCATGGAAAGCAGAACAAAGGAAATCAGGAAGGAATAACGGTATGGCAGCCAGTTTGGAGATTGTCCACCGTGCCACATCATATCAATCGGCTTAAAGTACATGCTGATAATCATGCAAGCCAAAACAAATGTGTAACCGATTTTCTTTTTCAGATTAATCTGTTTGCTGATATAGAACAGCGGCAGCAGTACAATAGTCAGCACGCCACAGTAAATTTCCGGGCTGCCCTGTACATTTACAGAGTCATATTGTGCCGGCAGCAGCTGTGGAATCAGGTCAATCAACTCAAATTGTGCTGTAAACAGCTCCTTGAGTTGTGCCCATTTATCCCCATCGCCATTGAAAATATTGCTCAGCTGTGTCCAAACACTTTCTGTGAACTCCATTTTACCTTGCTGCAAGGTATAAACCATTGGCAGCAGCATAATGGCAGAGCAGAGCAGACCGACAATGGTTGTATAGCACATTCTGCCGATGGTCTGAAAATAGTCATATGCCTTTCTGCCCTTCAGGTCTGTCCCAAAGAAGAGATAGAAGATAAAATAAATCACAATGAAAATGGCAATCATAAAGCCAATATAGAAATGTGCGACAAACATGAATGCCAGCGGAATGGCATAGTTGATTTTTCTGCCGTCATCCACCAGTACTTCCAAACCTGCAATAATCAGCGGCAGGAATACCAGACCATCCAACCACATCGGGTCAATCAGCTGAATGACTGCATATGCCATCATACCATACATGGTAGAGAAAAGCAGGGAATGCAGACCGCTGACTTCTCTGCGTTTTTGCAGGAAATAGCTAAAGGTTACAGAAGCAGCCCCCAGCTTGCACAGCTGCATAATCAGCAGGCTGGCAAGCATCCATTTTTCCGGTAACAACATCACGATCAGCGTAAACGGGCTGGCAAGATAGTAGCCAATGATACCCATAAAGTTACCAGAAAGGTTCCGTGACCAGTTGTAGAAGATACTGCCGTCCCCCCAGAAGGCGTCCCGCAGCGATTCAAAATAGTAGACATACTGTCCGTTCAGGTCAAGACAGAGAACAGATTCTTCGCCGAATGGGGAGATCCCAAAAAGTGCATAGGCAAGATAGGTCAATGCAACAGGAATAAAAAATGCAATTAAATAAAACTTGTTGCGAATGAGCCAGCCTTGCAGGCCATGTCCGACACCGGCGAGGGTCAGCGGTGATTTTGCAACCGCCGACGATTTACGTGTGGATGCATTTGTCATGAATATCCTCCTAAAAAATTTTTTTCTTTGTCAAACAGGACATGTCTGACAAGTAGTGACATCTATATATAACACAAATTATGTATTTGTGCAAGGTGTACGTACTGACATAAATTATGTATTACAGGGAAAACAGACAGGGCAATCCATATCATCAACTTAAGCATTTTATTCCACTATTGTCGTTAGGCAATGACAAGGGTCAGTCACTCTGCGGAAATATGATTCTTCAAGGATGGTTCTTAGGGAAAAGAATCTAACCTTCACCGGCAAAAGGGGGTTCCACCCCTGCTTTTGCCTAGGTAACCATCCATCGCCCCCGTTGCAACCTTTTGACAAATTCGATAAGGATATTTTTAGAAGGGCGATGGACGGAACACCATTTCTTATCTAGCAGTTTGTTCCAACTCGTTCACTTTGCAGGGGAACAGCTTGTTCCCCTGCACCTCTCCGCCAAGCTGAGCCAGCTTGACCGCAGTCGCCTACGGCGTAGAATCTATGCCATCATTTAAAAATTGATTTGCATTCCCATCCTGCCCACACCGCTTGACAAAACGGAAAAGGTGTCCTATACTATAAATACAAATCAACAACCATGCTGTACAACAAGGAGAGATCTGACATGAAAGCACTTGCATTCGCTTTTTCCGCCGAAAACCCTCACGCTCTGCGTAATATCCTATTGGTCATTGTAACCGTCATCTATCTCATTGTGCTTGTCGTATTGTTTCTGCACCTGCGGCGTGCCAATCAGAAGATGGCAGATAAAATGAAACAGCTGCAAGCAGAAAAGCGTGCTGCGGAAGCTGCCAATGCAGCCGAGGAAGAACCGCTTATGAGCAAATTACATACTGCCCATCCACGCACAGAAGAAACACATACTGATCCGAAAGCGTCGTAGTAGCATCCCCGCTCGCCAGTGACAGACTCAGATTCAAAAACTTAGCATCCGAAATATGCTCGGTGCAGTAATTTTCATCTCCGCTAAGGGTATTCAGCATTGGATAGAGGTTGTCCAGATTGTTGTGCACTTCGTCCGTGGACTGTTCACACTCTGCAATGACGATTTTTGTAAAGGTAACATCTGCACTGGCACTGGTATCCACATCCGTACTGGTTCCGCTCACCTGTGGCGTATAGCTGAATTTTAATTTTGTCAGCAGACCATCCACGCCGACAAGTCCTTGAAACATCTGCTGCACAACATAGTCTGTATAGAAATCCAGCGTCACTTCCTGATAAAGTGCAGCATCTTCTGTCTGAATCGCATAAAAATAGTTGGAAAGTGCCGTCATGGCCTCCTCCGTAAAATAACGGGAGTCATATTCCACTGGAACAGGGGTGGTATTTAATTCCTGCAGCGTTGCACCAAATGGAAGATCTTCCATCGCAACGCTTTCTCCCTCCTTGTTCTGTTTCTCCCCGCAGGCTGTCAGACAGCAGAGTGCCATCAGCATCGCCAGCAACCGTGCCAACCGCAAATTCATCCGGTTTCGCATAGAAAAAATGCCTCCTTTTTCTCATTCACTTGCAATCCAATCGAAAAAAATCATACGGTTTTAGCATATCACATTTTTTTCAAAACGTCAACGCATACTACAAATTTTGTGCAATTTCCACAAAATAAATTTGTAACTTTCGGCAAATTGAAACGGAACGGTTTGCTTTTATGGCACGAGTTTCCCATCCATCTATGAAATTTGCGTGAAAAAAGTTCATAAACTTTCTGAAAGTCCCATGGAGATCCTTTTATTTCTAGGGGGTTCGATCCATTCGGATGGAAGCACACCTCCCTTTTTCACTGATTACTACGAGTTACTGTGCAAAATGTCACAAGGAGAAAAAATTTGTTTGTATGCCTTCCCACGCTGTATATCCTCTCTAGCAGAAATCACGTTATCCATATAAATGAAAGGAAGGATTCCCGATGCCTCGCTTTTTCTTAGAATCCATTGATGAAAAGGATATTCGTATCACTGGTGCAGATGCCCATCACATTGGCTATGCCCTGCGGATGCGGGTAGGAGAACATCTCACTGTCTGTGCCAATAATACGGATTATGATTGTATCATCCAAAAAATTACAAAGGATACCATTTTCTTAGAAGCACAGTCCAGCCGACTCTGTGCGGCAGAACCAAGTGTTTTTGTCACACTTTATCAAGCCGTCCCGAAATCGGGTAAGCTGGAGGAAATCATTCAAAAATCCATCGAACTGGGAGTAAGTCGAATCGTACCAGTGCTGACAGCACGCTGTGTGGCACGTCCCACAAAAGAGGCATTTGCCAAAAAACTGCCACGGCTGCAAAAAATCGCAGAAGCAGCTGCCAAACAGTCTGGTCGGGGCAGCATTCCGGAAATTTCCGCCCTATACAGTGTGACAGAAGCACTGAAAGAATCGAAAACAGCAGACTGCGGTATTTTCTTATATGAAGGCGGCGGCGTGCGGTTTTCCGAAATCGCATTGGCAGGGGCAAAAAATATTGCACTCTGGATTGGCAGTGAAGGCGGTTTTGACCCGAAAGAAGCAGAGGCTGCCAAAAACGCCGGTATGATTCCCGTTTGGCTCGGGGAACGAATCCTACGCTGTGAAACCGCTCCGCAGGCAGCACTCTCCATTTTAATGCATATGACTGACAACATGTAAAACAGTCCAACACGGTCCAAGTGCACCATACACAACAAAAATCACAAAATTGTATCGTTTGGAAAGAGAAAAGAATTTGTAAAACGCTTGTATTTTTTTGAGCAACATGGTATAATAACAGTAAGACAGCAGCACTGCCGCAGAAGTGACCCTGTCAGTGAAAAAGACAAGCGAAAGAACCATTCAAAAATTTACATTCTGCGGAGAAAAGAGGAGCTTATGAAAACACGTACCATTATATCCATCATTATTGCAACGGCAACTGTTGTACTCGGCACAATTTTATTTGTCACCAAACTGCGTAAAAAGCATAGCTGCGGTTGTGAACTGGCTGGCACAGAAGATTGCCTTGGTGGCGAAGACTGCGGCTGTGACGGCACAGACGAACCATACTGTGAAACCACCTGCTGCTGCGACGCAGATGCCTGCACCAACGATGAGGATGACCTGAGCGACTGTGCATCTCTGGCAGCAGATAAGATGGAGCCGGAAGCTTCCGAAAATACCGATAAAGAAGACGAATAAGTAGTGAATCTTGCATATGCATTCCCTGTCAGTTCCGACTGACAGGGATTTTTTTGCATTTATGTACAAAAGGGATGTTCTCGCAATATCACAAAGAACATCCCTTTTGATCCCTCAAATTTTTTATTTTTCTATCAAAAAAGTATTTATTTACTTTTTCTTTCTTCGGGTTACAGTAAAGGCAGCACCTGCCAAGGAAACAGCCGCAACTGCACCCACCACAATTGCACCCACACTCAAATCTGCGGTTTGCGTCGGTGTTGCAACCGCAGTGGTCGTAACTGTTTCCGGTGCTTGCTGTGTCATTGGAACAGTTGTTGCGATCGCAGTGGTAGTAGTAACAACTGGTTCTCCCGCTGTTGTAGTCGTAGTTGCCGCTGCACCATCTTCATCCAGTCCCGTTACCGTAAAAGCAACTGAAAAAGTCTGTGCAATCGCAGTGGTCTTGTCCAGATATCCTGCACCATTTGTGGTTGGATCACAAAGGGTAATCCGAACAGAGTCCAGACCGCCATTCAGATAATCATAGTTGATCGCATTGGCACCCATGGTATACGGCAAAACGGTAGAACCCGCTCTTACTTCTGTAATATTAATATTCAAATTCGGAAAAGTATCCTTAATCGGTTTGGTGTTAATCGGTTCTGGAAAACTAAAATCCAGATACATGTAATCCACACTGGATGCACTGCCGGAAACCGTCCAAGTAATGACATACTCACCATTACTGTCCACATTTGCTGTTGTACTTTCAATGTCTTTATTGGTTTTTCCTACGCCATAATAAACATAGTTACTGTCATCCAACGAACCCGTCAATGTCGCTGTAATGCCTTCCACTGCCGAAACTTTGGTTGCAGTTGTAAGAGAAACCGCTCCGGCTGTCAAAGAAGCTGTCACCAAAACGGCAGCCAAAAAGCCTTTTATTTTTCGAGTCATGAGATGTCTCCTCCATTCATCTATCTGTTTGCAGACGATGCACACCCCCTTGTGCACCCTCTCATGCACTCACTGTCATTCTTCGTCTGCATTGCTTTTTCGATATCTGGAATTATTATAGCATACTTTTTATTTTCTGTAAATGCACAATCTGCACAAATTAAAGCCTGATTTTTGTTCAACATTCTATATTTTCAAGCGTATTTCTACAAATTTCCGCCATTCTCGTCTTTTTGGATACAAGAACGCCCCTTGCAACGGCAAAGGGCATTCTCTTCGGACATGCAAAGCACACTTTCCCGCAGATGCTGGATCTGCTTACTTTTTCTTTCTTCTGGTGATGGTAAATGCGGCACCTGCCAGAGAAATGGCGGCTGCTGCACCGACAACGATGGCACCTACACTGAGATCCGCAGTCTGCGTCGGCGTGGTAACACTTGTCGCAGACGGTGTACTGCTGCCGCCCTTGGCGGAATAGGAATTATCCACCTTACCATTCGTATCATATGCACCATTCACATTCACAGTCGTGGTGGTAGTTTCCGTATTACTGGTGGTTGTAGTGGTGGTATTTGGGTCAACTGCTTCCAGACCACTTACCGTAAATACCACTTTCAAGTTATCTGTAATCTTTGCATCTTTTGCCAGATAACCGTCGCCCGTGCTGGCTGCATCGCACAGAGTAACCCGAACGCCCTTATTGCCGGCAGCATCGGTATAGTCATAGTTTACGGCAGCATCTGCCATTGTATAGACAACTTCTGTTGTCATATCGGTACCGGTGAGCACCTTTGTTGCTGTTACTTTAAAATCCGGGCAAAGTGCACGGATGGACTGGGTAGCATCCGGCAGTGTGAAGTCCAAATAAACGTAATCCACTGTTGTGGCGTCGTCCGTCAGCATACAGGAAATCTCATATGTATCTGCCTGGTTGTCGCTGCTGATGACAACATCCGTGGAAGGGAGATCGATATTATCTCCATTAAAAGAGGCCCGCAACTTTGCATTTACCGTAACGATACTTGCGGGATCGACTGTTGTGGTGGTTTCCGTTGTAGTTTCACCGCCCAGTGCATCTGTTGTAGTTGTCAGGGCATCGCCCTCATTCTGCACTGGTATCGTGGTAATATCTGTCGATTCTTCTGCTCGTACAGGAGCGGCTGTAAACGGCAGTGCACCAACCATCAAAGAAGCCGCAAAGACAGAAGCAGTGAGAACGTTTTTCATTTCTTTTTTCATAAAATGTCTCCTTCATTCAGATTCTGTGTGCAGACTATGCACCCCATCTTCCGTCTGCAACGCTCTTATTCTTATGTTTAGGTTCATTATAGCATACTTTTCAAATCCTGTAAATGCACAATTTGCACAAATTACGCTGACATTTTTGTTCAACTTTCCTTATTTTCAGCAAGAATCGCACGATTTTCCACTTTATTTTCTATTTTATTCCTTTTTTGTCCTGCTTGTATCCATAATAGAAAGTACCGCCTGCATCTGCTCCAGCGGCAGCTGCTTCGGCTCAACTTGCACCCCAATATATGGTTTCTGCATGCCATTGAATACAATCTTTCCCCGATACTGGCAGGCAAGTGCGGTAATTTGCTCCTGTGTGGGGTGCTCGATATAAAAATAAAGCGTATTGTTCCGCTGCGTGATTTCCGTAATTCCAAGCTGTGCTGCCTGATTTCGCAGCAATGCCACGGTCAATAATCCCAGAATCGCCTTTGGCGGTTCTCCGTAGCGGTCAATCAATTCATCCAGCAAATCCAAACGGTCTTCCTCTGTTGTAATTGCTGCAATCTTGCGATAAATATCCAACCGCTGACTCAGACTTTCCATATAAGTTTCCGGAATATGTGCCTCCATCTGCAAATCGACCACGCACTCTGCGGTCTTCTGAATCGGCTCGCCCTTTTCTTCTGCAATGGCTTCATTCAGCAGCTGCAAATACATCTCGTAGCCGACTGCTTCCATATGTCCATGCTGTCTGCCACCCAGCAAACTGCCTGCTCCCCGGATTTCCAGGTCTCTCATGGCAATCTGGAAACCGCTGCCGAACTGGGTAAACTCCCGCATGGCTGTCAGACGCTTGGTGGCTTCTTCTGACAGCACCTGATCCCGCCGGAAGGTAAAATATGCATAACCCCTTCGATTGGAACGCCCCACTCTGCCTCGCAGCTGATACAGCTGCGACAAACCAAAGCAATCCGCCCGCTCAATAATCAGGGTATTGACGTTGGGAACATCCACGCCGGTTTCAATAATGGTCGTGCAGATTAAAATATCAATTTCATATTCCACCAGCTGCCGCCAGATTTCCGCCAGTTCCTTTTCGTCCATCTGCCCATTGGCAATCGCAATTCTCGCCTCTGGCATGACTTCCTGGAGTTTGGCTGCCGTCTGGGGCATCGTTTCGACCCGATTGTGGATATAGTACACCTGTCCGCCTCGTTTCATCTCCCGCCGCATCGCCTGCACCAGTACGCCCAAATGGTATTCCATGACACAGGTCTGTACGGGATAACGATCCTGGGGCGGTTCCGCAATGACAGACATATCCCGAATGCCGCTCATTGCCATATTCAATGTCCGTGGAATTGGTGTGGCAGAAAGCGTCAGCATATCCACACCAGGAAACATCTCCTTGAATTTCTCCTTGTGTGCGACACCAAACCGCTGTTCTTCGTCCACAATTGCCAGTCCCAGTGCCTTAAACTGCACATCCTTCTGTACCACACGATGGGTGCCAATGACCAAATCTGCAACACCGGTGCGGATTTTTTTCAGATTTTCTTTCGTCTGCTTCACGGAATTATAACGGGAGAGCAGCACCACATTGACCGGGAACGTCTCAAACCGCCGCAGTGCAGTCTGATAATGCTGCATGGCAAGTACCGTGGTCGGTACTAAAATCGCACACTGTTTGCCGCTCAGAATACATTTCATGGCAGCCCGCAGTGCCACTTCTGTTTTTCCAAATCCCACATCGCCGCACAGCAACCGATCCATGGGGCGGGGACGCTCCATATCTGCCTTAATTTCCGCAATGGATTGCAGCTGGTCATCCGTTTCCATATAGGGAAAGCGTGCTTCAAAATCGTTCTGGACACTGTCATCTGGATAGAATGCAAATCCTTCACTCTTTTCCCGCTTGGCATAGAGTGCAGTAAGTTCCTTCGCCATATCCTTGACAGCCCGTTTGACATTGTTTCGGGTTTTCTGCCAGTCTGCCGAGGAAAGGCAATTCAACTTGACCCCGCTGTCATCCCGTCCGCTGATATAACGGGATACCAGATCCATCTGGGTCACTGGCACATAGAGATTCTCATTGCCCCGATACTGAATGGTGATATAATCCTTGGTCATCCCCTCCAGTTCCAGCTTCCGAATCCCGAGGAACCGTCCAATTCCGTGCGTCGTGTGTACCACGAGATCCCCCGGTGACAGATCAGAGAGGCTATGCAGAGCCGCCCCCTCTTTATGCAGCCGTCGTTTCCGGCTGCTGGCACGCATGGTTCTGCCCTGTGTCATGACAACCGTCTGGGTTTCCGGACAACAATAGCCGCCGGATAAGCTGCCGGT
>DYCW01000218.1 GCA_019417865.1 Ruminococcus sp.
CTTATTGATGGCAACGATCAGAGAAATGCCGGCTGCCTTTGCATGATTGATGGACTCTATCGTCTGCGGCATGATACCATCGTCTGCAGCAACGACCAGAATTGCAATATCTGTGATATTGGCACCTCTTGCACGCATGGCAGTGAACGCCTCATGTCCCGGTGTATCCAGGAATGTAATTTCCTTGCCGTTGCAAGTCACCTGATACGCACCAATATGCTGGGTAATACCGCCAGCTTCGCCTGCTGCAATATTGGCATGGCGAATATAGTCCAGAATGGAAGTCTTACCATGGTCAACGTGTCCCATGACAACCACAACCGGAGAACGCTCTTCTGTGTTATCGGACTCGTCTTCCTCTTCAATCAGCCGCTCTTCAATGGTCACAATGACTTCCTTTTCGACCTTTGCACCCAGTTCCTCTGCCACCAACGTAGCGGTATCGAAATCAATTTCCTCATTGATGGATGCCATGACACCAAGTCCCATCAACTTTTTGATGACTTCCGTTGCGGTTACCTTCAGACGGCTTGCCAGTTCACTGACCACGATATTCTCCGGAATCCGCACCTTCAACTGCTGCTTTCTTGCTTTTTCCAGTTCCAGCCGACGCAGACGATCCTGCTCGGTCTCCCGCTTATTGGAATATTTCTGCTTGTTCCGCTGGGCAGACTTCTGGTTAATCTTCTGCTTCTTAGTGGAGTAGTTATCTTTGCTGTACTTGCCGGCGGGTGCAATCTGCTCATACCGCTGGTTGTACTTATCCAAGTCCACATAAGAACCACGGGTGTCCACCGTCCGGCGTTTCTCCGTTGTGGTTGTGGTAGCGGATGAAATTTCCACCTCTACATGCAGCCGTTCCCCACGCTTTTGTGCCTTTGGCTGCTGTTTCTGCTTTTTCTTGTGATCATGTTCCGGCGTACTGCGATTGCCTGCCGGCTTTGCAGACTGGTTATTCTGTGCAGACGACTGCGGTCTTTTTGACTGTGTGCTGCTATTTGTCTGCGGTTGTGCCGGCTTTTGCTGCTGGCTGTTCTTTGCAGACGGCTGCGGCTTTTTCGACTGTGCGGCAGCATTATGATTGGCAGACGGCTGCCGTTTCCGCTCCTGCGGCTTCTTCTTTCCCTGATTCTGCTGCTTATTGGCAGTTTTTTTCTCATTCCCTTTTTTCATAGATTGTTGTGCCACCTCTTCCCTCGTACTGTTCTTTGTTGCGAAATAGGCTGCAAAGTCAGCCACCTGCCGCTGTTGTGTCACATACTCCAACGCCAAGTTGACCTCTTCCTCTGTCAGACCGCTGCTGCTCTTTTTCTCCTCCCCGTTTCCGGATGCGGCATAGAACGCAATCAGCTCTGCCGGAGCAAGCTGTAATGCCTTTGCAACGTCGCTCAATTTCTGCTTTTTTGTCATCATCGGCAACTCTCCTTTCCGCTGCTGCCCTGCCGCCTTGCAGCAGGACAAAATGGGTTCTGCACGGTTGTGCCCTGTCGGCGAAATCTATCATCGCTGTCAAGCTTGTTCTGCCAGCAGCATTTCCTGTATCCGCCTGGCAAAGCCTTTTTCGCATATTGTTAAAATCCCTGACCGCTGTCCAAACAGCAGCCGTACCTCTGTCATCTCCCAGTCTGTCTGCACAACAGGAATCTGTTTCCGCTGTGCATAATACAGCACCTCTTTCCGGCTTTTGTCTGAGAGATCTGCTGTCAGCAGCACGCACGCTGCATAGCCACCTTCGATGGCATCCTTTGCCCGTGCAAAGCCTGCCTCCAGCTTTCCTGCCTTACGGCAGATCGTCAGTAAGTTCCTGCACTTTTCTTGTAAGGGCATCTTCCATCTCCTTATAGGCTTCCGGCGGAAACATCTGTACAAAGGAACGTTCTACCTTACGGGTCTTTTTCGCCTTCTCCAGACAGGATGGATTCTTACATAAATATGCACCCCGTCCGGCTGTTTTTCCGGTTTCATCAATCAGAAACGAACCGTCCACTGTTCGGACAATCCGAATCATTTCCCGCTTTGGTCTCCGTTCTCCGCAGCCCATACAGACCCGCAGCACTTCCTTTTTTTTCTTCATGCTGTTTTATGCCTCCGTCGTTTCCGATGCAGCCGTTTCCTCTGATTCTGCCGGAGCCGTCTCCAGATCGTCCGCAGCCGGTGTAATGGCAGCCGCAATTGCCGCAGCTGTATCTTCCTCTTCCAGCAGCAGATCGTCCTCATCTTCGTCATCCTGCTGCTTCCAGTTGTCCTCCCATGCTGCTGCATCGCTTTCCTGCTGGGCATCCTGTGCAGCCTGTGCTTCTGCGGCAGCCGCAGCTGCTTCTTCCGCAGCTGCCTTTGCTGCCAGTTCTGCTGCTGCCTCTTCCAGCTTTTCTGCAATCAGAGCTTCATTCTCCGGTGTCGCTGCTTTAATGTCAATCTTATAGCCGGTCAGCTTGGCTGCCAGCTTCGCATTCTGTCCCCGGTTGCCGATGGCAAGAGACAGTTGATTGGCAGGTACCAATACCCCGCAGAGCCGTTCTTCTGGATTGATAATGGTAACACGTTCCACGGTTGCCGGTGCCAGTGCCCTTGCAATAAATTCCTCTGGCTTTTCGCTGTATGGAATGATGTCAATTTTTTCACCGCTCAAGGATTTGACAACCGCATCAATTCTTGCATGCTTGGGACCAATACATGCACTGACCGGATCCACGTTCGGGTCATTTGACCAAACCGCAATCTTGGTACGGGCACCCGCTTCTCTGGAAATTGCCTTGATTTCCACAACACCGTCATAGATTTCCGGCACTTCCAATTCAAACATCCGCTTGACCAGTTCCTTGCGGACACGGGAAATCTTGATGATCGGCTTTTTCTGCTTGTTCGCAATATTGGTGACATAGACCATGATACTCTGTCCCTCTTTCAATTCCTCTCCCGGAATCTGCTCGTTGTGGAACAGATAAATTTCTGTCTTGTCATAGACTAGCGTAGCAGCACCACCCTTTTCCACCTGGGTAACTGTGCAGGTGATGCAGTCATTCTCCTTGTCCTGGAACTTATCCAAAATCCGCTGGCGGTTGATGTCCCGCAGGTCACCCTTGATGGACTGTTTTGCAGAGAGGGCAGCTGCCCGACCGAATCGACTGATGTCCAGCCGCTTCTGGACATAATCGCCCACCTTTACATGCGGATCCATGGTACGAGCTTCTGCAATATTGATCTCATTCTCGTCAATCGGTTCATCCTCAATCACCTCTTGCCGCAGGTACATTTCAAATTTCTTTGTCATCGGATCAATTTCCACTGTGATGTTGTCTTCGCTGTCGGGATACGCCTTTCTCGCTGCTTTGAGCATAGCAGACTTGATCTTTTCAATCAGGGTAGCGGTGTCCAAACCATTCTCGCTGCCCAGCGTATCCAGTGCTTCAAAAAAAGCATTGTCCATTTTATGTGCCTCCATTTTTAAAATTCAAATGCTTCGTATCGTTTTACAAATGTGAGTGCTGCAAGGGGCAGGCTGACCGTACCGGTTTCGGTTTGCAGCGTCAGCATGTCATCTTTGCAGGATTGCAGTGTGCCGATGAACTCCCGTTCCCCGTCAATGGGGCGGATGGTACGGGCACGCACCTCTGTTCCCACACCTTCGGCAAAGTGCCAGGTACGGTTGAACTCCCGTTCCAGACCAGCAGAGCCGACCTCCAGAATATAGTTCTGGGAGATGGGATCCTGTTCGTCCAGCAGTTTGTTGACTGGTTCCGTCATTTTTTCGCAGTCCTCAATGGTAATGCCGTTTTCCTGGTCAATGAAGATGCGGAGATACCAATAAGCACCTTCTTTTTCAAACCGCACGTCCCAAATCCGGAAACCGAATCCGTCTGCAATTGGTTTCACCGCATCATAAATTCGCTGCTCGGTTGCACCAAACGCTTTCAGTTTCATATGATGATTGCTCCTTTCTGTTTGCAACGGAGGAGCTGCAAAAAGCCCCTAACATAAACGAAAGACCGGAAGGGGTTCCGGTCTTTGCTGCTGCGATATTCTTATTATAGCACACTGCTTTCAAAAAATCAAGAGGGTTTTCCCCTGTTTTTTCATTTTTGTTGAGATTCTACATGAAATTTAATATCATAAAATCAAAATGTATTTGAATCTATGACGTTTTATTTCTATATATTGTGGCAAAAAGCAAGGCTGTTACACCAATTTCATCTGGTGCAACAGCCTCACTGACTATCAGATTTACCCGTTTATCACAGAATGACTATGGATATAGAATTCCTCTTGACTGGGCTGCCACTGTTTTTCCTTTGGCGGAAACAGTGCATCAAATCTCTCAACAGCATCCCTATCACTGCAAAGTGTTCCGACAGAGCTTTCATGGAATGTCCATTTTTTCCCGGATAACACACCTGTCCTCAATTCCTTTACCAACAGTGCAGTTGGATAAACATTTCCCGCAAGGCACACATTGTATTTCTTACAGCTTTTAAATCCACGAGCTACATAATTGTCTGGGTTTCCAAAAATCACAATCGTGTCATAACCCAAATCCAGTGCTTTCTCAAAAGAATGCTCCAGAAGTGCCTTGCCATAGCCCTTTCGCTGATATTCGGGTAGGATACAAACCGGTCCAAAAGAGAGAATTGGTTTCTCCTTTCCGATTTCATCTGTCAGCTTACACTTGGTGTACATGACATTGCCGATTATCTTTCCATCCACTTCAAGAACAAGATCCAGTTCAGGGATAAAATCCGCATGGCTTCTCATAACATGCACATAGTAATGCTCATCGCATCCAGGAACGCTCAAATTCCAAAACGCTTCTCGTGTGATCGTTTCTACCGTTCTGTAATCGCAAGGATTTTCTAAACGAATGATATAGTCATTTTTCTTCATTGTTTTTCCTCCTGAAAATTGTTGACTGCAATATTGGGAGGTTTGTCATGAGATTGAATTTATGCAAACCTCCCGGTTAACATACAATCTCCTTTTTGTTGTATTTTTTCAAAAAATATACTCCTTAAAAACATAATTGATAAGCGTACTTATTGGTATGCTCTCTTTTTTTATCATACTGTATTTTTCCGGATTTGTCAAGTGGCAAACCAGATTTTTTATATGACTGCTTACTGCACCGACTTGACAAACATATCATAAATGCAGCGGATTGCCTGTTCGAAATCTTCCTCCGCAACACCAACAATAATATTCAGCTCACTGGAACCCTGGTCAATCATCTTGACATTGACTCTTGCATGTGCCAGTGCGGCAAAAATTCTGGCTGCGACCCCTCTTGTCCGGTACATACCATGTCCAACCACTGCCACCAATGCAATGCCGTCTTCCATTTCCAATGTATCCGGATTCACCCGCTTCCGCAGTTCTGTCATAATCTGTTCTCGCTTACCCTCCAGCTGCTTGGTCTCCAGAATCACGGTCATGGCATCAATGCTGGACGGCATGTGTTCCATTGAAATATTGTGATTTGCCAGTACATCCAATACATCCCGGCAAAAGCCAACTTCGCTGTTCATCTTATCCTTGTGCAGATTGATGATACTAAAATGCTTCTTTCCGGCAATACCGGTAATGGTATACGCACTGGTTTCTTCGGTGCTGCTCTCCGGCACAATCATCGTACCCGGTGCAGTCGGATCATTCGTATTGCGGATATTAATCGGAATGCCAGCAGAACGCACTGGGAAAATTGCCTCTTCATGCAGAACAGATGCACCCATGTAGGACAGCTCTCGCAGCTCCGTATAGGTAATGGTACGAATACCCACCGGATTTTCGACAATTCTCGGGTCAGCCACCAAAAAACCGGAGACATCTGTCCAATTCTCATACAAATCTGCCCGCATTGCCCCTGCAACAATGGAACCGGTGACATCGCTGCCGCCTCTGGAGAATGTCCGCACATAACCGTCTGCACCGCAGCCATAGAAGCCCGGAATCACGGCATAGTCCAAACCGGAAAGCCGTTCCCGCATGGTCTGATTGGTTTTTTCTCTGTTCAGTGTGCCGTCCTCCTGAAAGAAAATGACTTCTGCCGCATCCACAAACGCAAATCCCAGATAAGCAGCGATCAGCTTGCCATTGAGGTATTCCCCACGGCTTGCCGCATAGTCACTGCCAAACCGCTTGCGAAAGTTTTCCCCAATGGTGATAAATTCCGCATCCAGCAAATCCTTGGGCATAGAAAGCCCCTCCAGTATGCTGACATAACGTGCTTGAATCGCTGCCAGCTGTTCTGTGAAGATTTCCCCTCGTTCTGCCAGTGCATAGCACTGATAGAGCATGTCGGTCACTTTGGTGTCTTCTTTAAACCGTTTTCCCGGTGCAGATGGCACCACATAGCGTCTGGTATCTTCCGCCTTTATAATAGAAGCAGCCTTTTGAATCTGTCCGGCATCTGCCAGACTGCTGCCGCCGAATTTTACAACTTTCATCATGGTATTTTGACTTTATGGCAGGCAATGCCATAAAATCCACCCTCCTCATTTTTATATTTTTTACAAAAAGCGTACAAAAAGAACGT
>DYCW01000219.1 GCA_019417865.1 Ruminococcus sp.
GTATGAACTGCTGCTTTTTTTGGTGACAAATGCAGACATGGTTTTTGATAAGGAAACGCTGTATGAGCGAATCTGGGGCATGGACGCTGTCGGCGATAATGCAACAGTGGCAGTTCACATTAACAGGCTTCGTGAAAAAATCGAGGACGATCCTTCCAGTCCACACTACATTGAAACAGTGTGGGGTGCAGGGTATCGTTTCAGAGCATAGGTGATGTACCATGTGGATTATGTTCGCATTTGGTTCAGCTCTTTTTGCCGGAATGACTGCCGTGCTTGCGAAAATTGGAATCAAAAATACAGATTCCACAGTTGCCACGGCGATCCGGACGATAATCGTTCTGATTTTTTCCTGGCTGATGGTCTGGATAACCGGGGCTTATCAGGATATTGACAGCATTTCGGGAAAAACGCTGTTGTTTCTGATATTGTCAGGACTTGCAACCGGAGGCAGCTGGCTTTGTTATTTTAAAGCTTTGCAGATTGGTGATGTAAACAAGGTTGCACCTATTGATAAGTCAAGTACGATACTGACCATGCTGCTTGCTTTTCTGGTTCTTGGAGAAAAACTCAGTGCGGTCAAAGTGATTTGTATGTTCCTGATCGGTATCGGTACTTATCTTATGATAACCAAAAAGCAGTCTGATAATGAAACAAAAGGTTGGGGCTGGTTATGGTACGCTGTGCTGTCAGCAGTATTTGCAAGTCTGACGTCAATTCTTGGAAAAATCGGGATAAGCGGAATTGATTCTAATCTTGGTACTGCCATAAGGACAATCGTTGTGCTGATTATGGCATGGCTCATGGTTTTCGTAACAGGGAAACAAGGTGAGATCAAAACGATCAGTAAACGAAATATGCTGTTTATCTGCCTTTCCGGATTGACCACCGGATTGTCATGGCTGTGTTATTATAAGGCTTTGCAGGATGGTCAGGCAAGTGTGGTTGTGCCAATTGATAAGCTGAGTATTCTGGTAACGATTGCTTTTTCTTACTTTGTGCTGAAAGAAAAGCTGACGAAAAAATCCATGATTGGACTTGTTCTGATGACTGCGGGAACGCTGCTATTGGTAATATAGAAAAATACGTACATCTTCGGATGTGCGTATTTTTTATGTAAGTTTTAATGTCATTTTATCTTTTGTTTATCATTGGATAAGCTTCAGTTTATGGTGTGGTTTTATAATAAAGTCAACCTCGAAAGAGGAAAACAACGAAAGGATTGATTTAAATGAAAGCAAAGAAAATAACAGCAGCCTGCATGGCAGCAGGTTTGGCATTGATGGGAACGGCAGGTGTTGTTTCCTATGCGGCAGGGAATCCATATGAGAATTACAAATCGTCTGTGGTGAATACCATAAGCGAGGACAATCTTACCGCCCATGCTGCTGTGCAGATGAAGCAGAATGGAAAAGTCATTGCAAGCGGCAATGCAGCTTATGAGAAATCTGCCGGAGTTCAGTATGCAAGTGTTGTGGCAGATGTTGCAGGACAAAGCATGATCCAGGAAGAGTATTCTGACGGTAATGTGAAAATCCAAAGCGATGGCAGCAAGTACACTGAAAAAAGCCGTAAGGAAAACCATGATGAAAATGAGCAGCTTACACCGAATATGATCAGGCTTGCGGAAATGACAGCGGATTTGTTTGTGGGAGATCTGAGTAATCAGTTTGTCTCAAACGGCAATACTGTTTCAGTAACACTAACTGACGTGCAGATTCCTGAAATTGCAAATGTAGCAGCTTCTGCCTTTACGGAGATGAACGCAGGAAAAAATAATGAAAACGGCAAAAACGATTTAGGAGATGTACTTCTGCAGGAATTTCCCATTATACAGAATGCTAAAATTGAAAGTGTGACCATGGATGCAGACATTGCAAAAGGAAATTTATCTGCACAGGATATGACAATTGTTGTCAGCGGTCAGACGTCAGATGGCAAGGATACACAGGTTGAGATTACCATAAATGCAAATGTTTCGGATATCGGCTCTACAACACCGCAGACGATTGACACATCGTCTCTGCAAAAATCATCTTCGCTTGAAAATGAGAACGAAGATTGATTTATAACAGAAATTGTTCCCCGAAAAATGAAAATAGCCGTCGGATTCTTTTTCGGCGGCTTTCGGGGAAATATAGGAGTGATAAAAATGTATGCAATAGAAGCAATGAATCTTACCAAAAAATATAAAAATCAGCGTGGGGCAGAAAATATATCTCTGAAAATAAAACAAGGTGAAATTTACGGTTTGTTAGGACCAAATGGATGTGGAAAAACAACCATCATGAAGATGCTCGTTGGGTTGCTTCATGCAGACAGCGGAGCGTTCAGAATACTTGAAAAAAATCCGTCTGAGAAAATTGAGATTATGGCTCAAGTGGGCTGTATGATTGAGGAACCGGCTTTTTATCCATATCTGACAGCATATGAAAATTTGAAAATTCTGCTCAGATTTTATCCGGAACTTCTGCAAAATCGCATCGACGAGGTTTTGGAGCAACTTGAGC
>DYCW01000022.1 GCA_019417865.1 Ruminococcus sp.
TGATTGTTGTTGCATTCTTTTTTATCTATCGCTTTTTGTTCAGTGTGTCCTTAAATATTTCTTTTCACGTGTTCCTGCAACGTGTAGGAAATATTTTTCATCGGGTCAAGGCTTTTATCTTTTCCGTGGGGGTCGTTCAATTCAATATCATACTTAATTGAAAAATTTTCTTCATATTTTTTACCGCAAAAAGAATACTTCACATTAAAGTTGATAATATTTGGATTTCCTTTCCAATCCACATCACGTACAATAGAAAAATTAGGTGCCATTAGTGTACCAACGATATTGCCAAATGGGGTTCTTTTTTCTTCTTTATCTACTGCAATTTGTTTTAGGTCAATGCTGGGTGTAAATTCTTCAATAATAGCAGCACTTTTTCCAAAGTTTTTTATAGCAATAGTATACCGAGGAGCCCCGAAATTCGCAACAAAACCATATACAACAATATACGGTCTTGCTTCTTCTTCTAACATTTGATTGCTTTGTTTAAGTGCTTTAATAGCAATTATAATTGAAACAATCGCAACAAAAAGCGAAGTAGCACCAAAAAAGGTATCTACTATAATTTGTAATATTTCGTAGCATGTCATTTTTATTCACCCCCTTTCCATAATCTTCATTATACCATATTTTCTATAAAGTGTTAATAAAAAATGCAAAATGTAGAAAGGTGGTGAAAAAACAGATGAAACGAGACGGCAGTACGTACTATCCAATACTGGAATCTGAAATTATCCTGCGTGGCATTCGAAAGCAAGATATTCAAAGGCAACTTAGCTGTAAAATGGCAACATTTGTCTTGAAATTGAATGGCGAACGGCGTTTTACGTTGGAAGAAGCCATCCAGATTCAGGAAGAATTTTTTCCGGATTTGACAGTCAATGAACTGTTTCGGCATGAATAAAGCATCTGAGCCGGACAGATTTCGGCAGAAAGTGAGGATATTATGCAGTGGATTGAGCTGAACAACGGAAATTTGGTTGACCTTGAAAAAGTATGTTGTATCGAAATTGATGAACGTGTAATCGTTTATCAATTTGTTGAAGCCGAAAGCTGTGCAGAACTATTTGAATTGCCAAGCGAAGCACAAAAGCGAATGGAATATCTGAAATTTATCATGATGTCAAAATAACGATGTGGCAGCATCGTGGCAATTTGGAACTACCTCCTATCATATCTCTAAATTGTCTTTGTACTAACGCTATGCGGTGAGCGTATCACCGCATATATGGGATGCATCTTAGTTGTTCGGCATTTATGAAGCCCTCTGGGCGATGCACGGTGCAACTCCGTGACAGCCTTTGTATGCGTCAGGCATCATCGTCTATTTCGGCATTCCTCTAAATGCTGTGCGGTGCAATTCCGTGGCATCCCACCGCCCGAAAGGGCAATAAAATTATGGAGGTATACATATGAAAAAAATCTTATTGCAAGCACTTGTAGAGGGCGAGGAGAGCAGTGCAACGTGTGAGGCAAGTAATGTTACAGGGGCAGATTTACTTACGGCATTCAGTTATATTTGTAAAGCAATGTTAATGACTGGAACTAACCCTTCTGCACTAAAAATAGCAGTGGATTTTGCAGAATCACAGCTGGATGAGCAAGATATTGAATGAATCATCGCCTGTCTGGAGCGTATTCAGACACACCGCCCGAAAGGGCAACAAAAACAGAAAAAGGAGATGATGAACGTGCAAATCAGTATCCGCAAATATGCAGATCATGCTT
>DYCW01000220.1 GCA_019417865.1 Ruminococcus sp.
ATACTGATATTAGACTTTATCATAAAATCAATCCTCAATATCTCTTAGATCATAGTAAAATCTTAGCTTATTGATCTCGTGCTGAACTTGATAACCGTTGCCGATATAATCATTTTTAATGATTACTCTTGCTATCTGGTCTTTTCCTATCTCTACCGATAAATCAAACTGCTCATCAACATAGCCTTTAGCATTAACTGAAATTGTTGCATAACGGTTTTTACCCGTAGAGTCAGTAAAAATGAAGTGAGCATCGTAGGAATCAGTAGTCAGAGAGAACGAAATAGGTTCGCTCCTGTCTCCGACCTTATTTGTGTCTTTCTTTAGGATAGGATATGTTTCGCCATCGCTCAGCAAGATACAAATATCATCACCAAGTCTGAAATCGCAATCTATCGCAGAAGTTATGGCAGCTCCTTTAGCAACCATCCATTGATACTTGTTATTCTCATCGTCAAATATTATCTTATCCTCACCAAATAAAGAAAGAATAATATCAGCAAACGGTCTTAAACCGCTTGAACCGCCTGCGAGGATAACTGCATCAATATTTTCAGGGCTGACATTGGCTTTTTCCATTATCTTCAAAATGGAATTAAGAACATTTTCGGTGATAAGCGGTGTAATTATATCTGAGAAAGTATCATAATCAATATCAACAGGCTTTGAGCCTTCTCCCAAAGTCATAGTGTAATCATCGTACTCCGAAAACTCGATCTTCATACGCTCAACTTCGTTCATGAGCTTGTCTTTTCTTCTGGATTCAAGCTCCTCATAGGAGACACCCGGATAAACCTTCGGCATTAACCTTAACACAAGCTCCTTATCTATATCATCACCGCCGAATTTGATACCATAAACAGCATCTTCAAATACTTGATTGTGTTTAAGATCAAGGATACTCAGATCAAGCGTACCTCCGCCAAAGTCAATGACCATTACCTTTGAATACGCTTTTATATCCTTTACTTTCGATATATAAGCGGCAGAAGATTCACTTATAAAGCCTTTCACTTTGATACCGATATGCTCGGCAGCTTCAAGCAGCTCAGTTCTTGCTCTTGCTGAAAAATCAACAGGAATTGAAAAAACAGCTTCATCAAAGTCCGGTCTGATTGCCTTAACTGTTGCTTTGACATAGTTCAAAAAGAGGGCTGCCAACAGCTTTCCCGTATACCTTACCCCGTTTACAGTGATTTCTGCATCAGTTCCGAGCAGTGATTTGAATGATGTTATTATCTTATAATCGCCTGCATATTCATTGATTTTCTCCTTGACCTCACGCCCGAATTTAATATCATTCTTTACAGTCTTAGATATTGCTATACAAGAGCTAAAAGGAGTGAGGTCTTTACCGTCCGTACCGTATCCTGCTTCTCTTGAATCTCTGCCTTGCTCATAATTATACAAGTAGACAGAGGTATTTGTTGTACCAAAGTCAATGCCGTAATATGCTCCGTTTTTCATTAGTTATTCCCCTTAAAATCTATCCCGTTCATTTCAAGCGAACGGAATGTCTTCTTAATGATAGCTTGCAATGTTGCGTAGTTATCCTCGCTTACATCTGAAAACTCATATTCAAGCCAAGTATCATACAAACGTGAAAAAGCCTTCTTAAGCTCTGCACGTACCCTTTCAGCTTCGAGAGAGGACTCACGGCTATTGATCGTATAGGCATCGTTCAGTTTGCTGTCAAGCTCCGAATTCTGGCTTTCAAGGGTAGCTATTTGCTTTCTGAGGTCATCATTGTCTGCTTTTACCGCCGTCAAAGACTGATTGACCTCTTGAAGCCTTGAACGCTGTTCGGAAAGCTGACGTTCCAAATCCTCTACCTTCGCTTTCAATGATACATTTTCCGCACCTAATTCACGGCTTTTACTGATCTCACCCTGTATAGATTCAAACGCTTTGCCGATAGGAGTGATCATATCCGTGAAAGCTGTAATGATAGATTGCTGTTCCTTGTCCATATCCCTTTTTAGGCTGATATAGAGCTTTTTAGCAGCTGCCTCGCTTGCAGGCTCTTTTTCATGTGCATCGCTCAGAGCAGGTACAGCCTTCTTCTTTTCTTCGAACACAGTTGCCGTTTCGGGGGCAGTAGACTTGGAATCATCGCTTGATGAAACAGACACTTCTTTTGATACTTCCTCAACAGGATCGCTCAAAGGCATAGTAGTATCTCCGCTATTATCAGAATCAGCATTGCTATCTGTCATTGTCTGCACTTCTTCTTGTTTAGCATCTTCCGCTGATGTTTCGTTTGAAACGATAACTTTCTCTATTTTGACTGTCCGTTCGCTTGTTGTCGGTACTTTGGTTGTATCATCTTTTATAAATCCGTATTTTTCGCCCCAATCAGTAATGAATGATTCATATCTTGCTTTCGATAAATCAGGGAAAACTGATTTCGTGACATTCCAGATATTGGTCAAGGAGTTCTTTTTTATGCTGGTATAATCAAGCATATAAATGCCACCAGAAGTATTGTTTATCAGCTTTTGGAACTTCTCTTTATTTTTTCCTGACTGAACTGCAAAACGAGCGATAAATGCCACGAGCAAAGGTAATTGAACTGATTTCAACGCATTCTCTTTATAGTTCTTAAATATTGAAGTGATTGCAAATATGTATTTTGATACATGATACTGAGACAGTTTAGCATCCTTATCGGTAGCATAAAGCTCTTTGAGAACCTCATCTAACACTTCAAGCGGAATAGTAGATGATTTTGTCAAAGATTCAAAATAGACATTTACAACATCAGCAGAAAATCTTGAAAGCTCCAATGCTACATCAGCCGGATTGACATTGTTAGAAAACGTCATTTCAACTATAAGTTCTGCCGCCGATTTTGTTTTTCCACCACTTAGCTGAGACTTATTATCTTTATGTTCCTTGTAAATCGAGTCCAGCTTTTCCTTCATACCAGTTAAGTTATCCATCAAAAATTGCCTTACTTTCTAATAATATTTATCATATCATTATCTATCTGACAATACTTTTTAACTTCTGCTGTTATTGTCTGTAAATCGGAAAGCGTGGCTACTGTTATCATTTGTAATCTATTAGACAGCTTATTATAGCCATCAACAGGTACAGCTTTGCGGTAAAATACACTGTTCCCATGAAGCTGTATGCCTTTGATATATCTGCAAATTGGGCAAACTTATTTAATGAAGCACTAAATCTGTTGTGCCTCCGATCATTTGCATCTATATACTCGTTTCTTTGAAGGAGCGTTTCAATCATTGTTTTTATGTTGTCAGCAGAAGTAGCTCCGAAAATGTTTTTTCTGATGCCATAAAGAGTTTAGTATAGTTTTTCAATGCTATGAATATTGGATATATATTGTTTAGCTGTCGTTTCTGATACACCGCCATCTGAAATCAGCCAATCAAAAAATGCACGTTCTGTCAGCAACGGTCTATCAGGCAAAATCGGTTCAGTTTTGGGAGTGTTTCCTGTTGGAGAGACCGATGAATCAAGTGCTGAATGCTCCTCTATCGGCACGGCATTATTGCTTTCAGAAGTGTCCGGTTTTGCTTCAACATCTGAAATCTCTGCATTTGAGGATTGAGTAAGAACACTTATATCGATACAGCTATCTACAGCATCAAGTAATGACGATAAAAGATCATCATATAAATGAAATCTCTTTCTTCTTTCACGAATTTCACTCTGTACTCTATGATATTCTTCCTCATCATCAATATCAAAGGATTCATTGTACGCTTTCTGAATTTTTTTCAGAACATCATTAACGTCTGCTTTCAAATCGCTGAGGCTCTTTGTTAATGATTCCTTAGTCTGAGGAGTATACTTATCAGAAGTCTGATTGATGTTACGGCTCATAATAATATCATTTGAACACGAATGCAGTTTCTGAAGTAAACGTACTTTGTTCAGAGCTGATAGCAATTCATTGACATCAACGGTTTCTGAATAAATGAATTTGAGATACTATGCTGTTCGATGAGTATGACCATTGACAATATTCTGAACAAAAGCAAGAATATCTGCTTCAATTTCTTTCTCACTATGATTTTTTAGATCAGAGGTGATTTTAACAATAAGTATCGGCCTTTGGGGATCAGGCTCTGATTTAACAATTTCAACAGTAAAGCTGTATCTTGCACTGTCTATCGCCGGAGCATATATAGAAGCATACCCTTTAGGCAGAAATCCGAGTTCCTTCCCATCATCTGTAAGCAACAGTACAGCATTGCGGTCATAAGGATTATTATTTTGGTGCTTCAAAATAAGATCTTGTTGAAGAAATAGAGGTTGGTGGTTTGCTGCACGACCTTCGTACTGTGTTCCAACTATCTCTATAGTCGCTTCTCTTTGTAATTCCAAATTATTATTCATCATGTTATCAAACCTTTCGGAGAAGACTTCTTTTGGACAACATATATATAATTTTATTGCATCACATTTTCGACAAAAAATCAATACTTTCATGCACAATTTCTCGTCTTTTTCACCGACCGTAAATTGTATTTGTATTTTTTTTGCAAAAAAGCGTTGACAAGTACAAGAAAATCTGCTATACTAAATTTACGTGGCGTAGATGGAACTGACTGCATAGATGTTGTTGCAGAGAGCATACAGCTGGTGAAAGTATGTACAGCATCGGCAGGTGCTACTCCGGAGCTGTTTCTGGAAACGGAAACGTAAGTTCTGCGTTAAAGGACAACGAGGAAAGTACGACAATTGTGTACTTTTGAACTTGGGTGGTAACACGAAGGCCTTCGTCCCATTTGGCGGCGAGGGTCTTTTTCTGTTAAAATCCAAAATTTAAGACTGATGAATCAGAAAAAGGAGCATTTTTACCATGCAGTGGCAAGGATTGAACGAACTGAGAGAAAAATACCTGACTTTTTTTGAAAGCAAACACCATACTCGGCTGCCGAGTTTTTCCCTGATTCCGCAGGGAGATAAGAGCCTGCTTTTGATTAACTCTGGTATGGCACCGCTAAAAAAGTACTTTTTGGGACAAGCAGTTCCGCCGAATGTTAGAGTAACCACCTGTCAGAAGTGTATTCGTACACCGGATATCGAACGGGTTGGACAGACTGCACGACATGGCACTTATTTTGAGATGCTGGGAAACTTCTCTTTTGGTGACTACTTTAAAAAAGAGGCCATCGAGTGGGCATGGGAGTTTTTCACCAAGGAGCTGGAAATGCCAGTGGATAAGCTTTATGTATCTGTTTTTGAGAACGATGATGAAGCGTATGATCTCTGGACGCAACACATTGGAGTAGAACCGTCTCATATGAAGCGACTGGGCAGAGAAGACAATTTCTGGGAACACGGTTCTGGTCCATGTGGTCCGTGTTCTGAAATTTACTTTGACCGTGGGGCAGAAAAGGGCTGTGGCAAGCCAACCTGCGGTGTCGGTTGTGATTGTGACCGTTATGTAGAAGTCTGGAACTTAGTGTTCAGTCAGTTTAACAGTGACGGCAATGGAACATATACCGAGATGGAACATAAGAATATTGACACCGGTATGGGACTGGAACGTCTGGCTTGTATCATGCAGGGCGTGGATAATCTGTTTGAAGTGGATACAGTACAGAATATCATGAAGCATGTTTGCAGGATTGCAAATGTGAACTATCATGCAGATGATAAAACAGATGTTGCACTACGTGTCATCACTGACCATATCCGCAGTACTACCTTTATGATTGGGGACGGTGTGATGCCGTCTAATGCCGGAAGAGGATATGTTCTGCGTCGGTTGCTGCGGCGTGCCGCACGGTACGGCAGATTGATCGGCATTGAGAAGCCATTCCTATACGAAGTATGTGATACGGTGATTGCGGAGAACAGAGCAGCTTATCCGGAACTGGAGGAGAAGAAGGCATATATCCGCAAGATTATTCAGGTGGAAGAAGAAACTTTTGCAAAAACTGTGGACAATGGTATGGCATTGCTGACTCAGATTCTGGAACAGGTTGACCCGAAGGAAAAGATGATTTCTGGGGAAGATGCCTTTAAGTTAAGCGATACCTATGGCTTCCCGATTGACCTGACGGTAGAGATTGCTGCAGAACAAGGTGTTTCAGTGGATCGTACTGCATTTGATACATTGGTAAAGGCACAACGGGAAAAATCACAGGCAGATCATCTGGCAAAGGCAGGTTCTTCTTGGGCTGGCAGCAGTATCCGCATTGCTGCGGAAAAGACCATATTCACCGGCTATGATCGTTTGGTGGAGAATCATGCAAAAATTGTTGCCATCTATAAAGAACAGGAATTTGTTGATGTGGCAGTAGAAGGCGATAATGTCATCATAATACTGGACAAAACACCATTCTATGCGGAAAGTGGCGGACAGGTTGGAGATATTGGCACAATTTCCGATTACAAAAGCATAGCTGCAGTTCGCAGTACCAGCAAGAATGAAGATGGTCACTATCTGCATATTGCAACAATAGAAGACGGTGACCTGCATGTTGGAGATATTGTTACAGCAGCAGTTGCAGCGGATGTCCGTCATGCGACCATGCGGAATCATACGGCAGCCCACCTATTACAGGCAGCGTTGCGGGAAGTATTGGGCGACCATGTCCATCAGGCTGGTCAGCTGGTGACACCGCAAACATGCCGATTTGACTTTTCCCATTTCTCTGCGATGAGCAAGGAAGAAATTCAAAAGGTAGAAAAGCTGGTCAATGAAAAAATTCTGGCTGCGATTCCGGTTGTCACTGAGTCCCTGCCGATTGCAGAAGCAAGAAAACGGGGGGCAATGGCACTCTTCGGCGAAAAATATGGGGATGTGGTACGAGTTGTCAGCGTCTCGGACTTCTCTGTGGAATTCTGCGGCGGTACGCATGTGGACAATACCGCAAAACTTGGCTTGTTCCGCATTGTTTCGGAAAGCTCTGTTGCCTCCGGTGTACGTCGAATTGAGGCAGTTACCGGTACCGGTGTTTTACAGTTGCTGAATGCTGCACAGTTGGAAATGCAGCGGGCAGCCCATGCACTCAAGTTGGGCAATGTGGCAGAACTGGCAGAACGCTGCACCAGTGTTATGGCAGAATTAAAGGAAAAGGAACGGGAACTGGAATCCCTGCACCAGAAGATTTCCGATGCACAGATTGCAGCTGCATTTGATAAGGTAAGTGAAGTAAAGGGCGTCAAGATGATTTCTGCGATGCTAAACGGCGTCAATCCGCAAATGCTCCGGAAAATGGGCGATAAGATAAAGGCAATGGAAGAACCGTACATTGCAGTATTGGCTGGCGTACAGGACGGCAAGGGCAACCTGCTCTGTGCTTGCTCTAAGGCAGCGATTGCAAAGGGAGCTCATGCCGGACAGATTGTACAGCGGATTGCATCCATTACTGGCGGAAAGGGCGGCGGTCGTCCGGAACAGGCAATGGCAGGCGTTGGTAAGGTATATATGATTGATGAAGCATTGCTGGCAGTGAACAGTATTGTTGGCAATTTGATTACGGAGGAGTAAGTCATATGGAAGATTGTTTGTTCTGTAAAATTGTAGCCGGAGAAGTTCCGAGCACAAAAGTTTACGAAGATGAGACGATTTATGTTTTTAAGGACATTGCACCGATTGCACCGATTCACTACCTGTTAATTCCGAAGCAGCATATTTGCTGTGCTGCGGCGATTACACCGGAAAATTCCAGTGTTGTTGCCCATATTTATGAAGTGGCTGCTAAGATTGCAGAGCAGGAGAATCTGAAAGATGGTTACCGCATTGTCACCAATTGCGGTGAAAATGCTGGACAGACGGTATTTCACCTGCACTTTCACATGCTGGCTGACGTGAAAATGGGCTGGGGAAAGGAAGCTGTGCAGCCAGTAGAATAAATGTAGGAAGAAGGCGAGGGGCGAAATATCCGTCCTCCGCTTCCCCTAATCTTGGAAAGGAAGAAATATGGGTTTGTTAGAACGTGCTGCAATAGAAGCAGCCAAAAAAGTTTCAGAAACAGAAGAAGCAAATACAGATGTAAGAGGTGTTGTAAAAGCCTCTAAGATCTTTCCAATTGTTTCGATTGTTTCTCTGCTTGCAGGAGGTTTTTTTCTCTTTTTTAAGTTAAAAGTAAAACAAGACAGTGACAGTTTCCTGCTCTATGTATTGGCAGCCGCTTTTGTGGTAACAGCTGTTTTGTTATTGATTTATGCACATCATTTTCGAATTGAATACGATCGAACTGGTTTTACGGTTCGCAATTTTTTCGGAAAAGAGAAAAAATATGCATTGGATGATGTGCAAAAAATTATCTTAAAAGAAGATGGCTTTTCCGTTGTAACAACACAGGGAAAAGTGCGGGTAGAAAAGGACTTTTTTCTTGGTTCTATGGAATTTATGCAGTATTTGCGGGATTATTTAAAGGAGAAGCAGGAATGAAAGTAACATCGACAAAAAAAGATCTTTTGATTTATAGTTTTATTACAATTGTATTTGCAATTGCCAGCATTGTTTTTCTTATGCGAATAAAATCAACTGAAATATATTATCTGCTACTGATGCTGCTATTCCTTCTAGTAGGAATTTATTTTCTTATCTGTGCACTGCGGTTTCGTATTACATGGGATGAGAATACCATTTGTGTTCGGCAGGGACTGCAAAAAGAGAAGTCATACACCATGGATCAGCTGCAATCTGTTACATTGGTAGATCAAGCTGTATTATTAATTCTGAATGGAAAGAAGTGTGGCTTTTCACAAGGCTGTCCGCATACAATGGAATTTCTGGAATTTTTAGAAAAGCAAGGAAAAGTAAAGCTGTAATAAGGAGGAAAGTGGCAATGGCAGAATATTACACATTGCAGGTTGCTGGGCTGACTCGTCAGCTGAAACGCTGCCGTATTTCAGAAAAGCTGGAAATTGCAGCTTTTATCCTGTTTTCGGATGTAGAGCTGACGGAAGCGTGTGCAAAGGAACTGGCAGAAAAATGTAAAATTTGTAATTATGATTATATCATGACTGCGGAATGCAAAGGCATTCCGTTGGCTTATGAACTCTCCCGACAAACGGGAAAGCCATATGTCGTTGCAAGAAAATCCATTAAGGGGTATATGTCTGACTGTATTTCTGTTGCAGTTCATTCCATTACAACTAATGCCCCGCAAACTTTATATTTAGATGGCGAAAAGGCAAATTGGTTGAAGGAAAAACGAATTTTATTAGTGGATGATGTTATCAGTACCGGGGAGTCCATCGCTGCATTAGAGGCACTGACAAAGCAGGCTGGCGGTATCATTGCTGGAAAGGCGGCGGTGTTGGCAGAAGGAGATGCCATTGATCGTCCCGATTTGATCTACCTTGCACCGCTGCCGCTGTTTGAGGTGTGAACATAAACACGAATACAAAGAAAATGAAGCAAAAAATGGGATATCTCGGTGCTGCCTATGCAGCGGGACTGTTTTTTGCTTCTTGTTTTCCAATTCGTTCGCTGCTGTACTTGTTGGTATTTGCAGTGGGTGTTTTGTTGCTGCTGGTTTGGAAAGGACGGCTGCACTGGAAAGCAGCAGTTCTGCTGGCTGCCGTATTTACCTTGAGCAGCGGTTGGTATTACGGCTATACGGCAACAATTTATCAGCCGGTGATGCAGTATGCAGAACAGGAAACGACGTTTACTGGCATTGTGACGCATCAAACCATCTATGATGGAGATCGTGCTGGCTATCAGCTGAAGGGAATGTTTCCTGATGGGACAAGAGCAACCATTCTCTGTTACACAAAGGATTATGGTTGTCGCTATGGAGACGAGCTGACCATTTCTGGTACCATGACAGTGCCAAGTTCTAACTACCTTTTTGCCGGAACAGCATACTATAAGGCAAAATCCATTTTTCTACAGGCTGCCAACGATGCCGTTGTCACCTATACGCCGACGGAAGGTCATACGTTACAACGAACATTGGCAGATGTCCGCACAAGGATGCAGCAAAAAATCCTGCGGCTAGCAGGAACAGAGGACGGCAGTATGATGATTGCCATGCTCTTTGGACAGAAACAACTGCTCAATGATACGTTGGAACAAGCTTTTTTTCGGAGTGGAATCGGACATGTGGTATCAGTCTCTGGATTTCATATGGTAATTCTATTGCTGCCGCTGGGATGTCTGGGCAGAAAGCGGCTGCTCCGACATATTCGGCTTGTTATGACGGGATTGCTAATAGGGTTATTTTCCATTCTGACAGAATCCCCCATTTCCATTTTGCGGGCTGGTTGTATGGTTTTGTTGGCACAGAGTGGTACGATTTTTTATCGAAAGTCAAGTACATTAAATGCCCTCGCAATTTCTTTTGTGATACTCTCCTTGCCACAGCCATATTTGATACGGGATGTATCCTTTTTACTCTCTGTCAGCGGGACATTCGGTATTGGTGTGTTTGCACCGTACCTGACTCGTCGGTTGCATCCGTGTACTATGCTGGGACGATTGGGAAAGTCATTTTTAGTGATGTTTCTGGTATTTCTCTGCACACTGCCGGTGAGCTGTCAGTTCTTTTCAGAAGTCTCTTTGCTTTCTCCATTGACAAATGTACTTTTGATTCCCTTTTGTTCTCTTATTTTGATTTGTACTGTATTCGTCGTTTTGAGCGGTGGTATTTTGTCAGAATTTTTTTGTGGTATGGCAATGGTATGCTGTGAAATCGTGACGAAAGCCGTTTTCTGGATGGAACAGCACCTTCCTTTGCAATTGCCAGTCAGCAGTGACATATTATCCGGTTTCTTACTTTTGACAGCTGGGGTGATTTGCCTTGTATGGTGTTGCTATCCCCGTAGGCGTCTGCTCAGTCTTTTGCTCTGCGGACAAATGATCCTTTTGATGATGCTGCAAACAGGAATTCGATGGACACAGCGGAATACCCTATTTCTGTCAGTGTTGGGCAGGAATGCGGAAGCAGTGATACTGGTGCAATACGGGCAGAAAGTGGATGTCATTGACCTGACCGGACACCATAAAAATCCACAGTATGTGCAAGATTATCTACAGAAAAATGGCATTCGACATGTACAGTCGCTTGCTCTTCTGCAAAACACACCGCAGATGGAGGCGACATATTTACAGACGCTTTCTGGTGTGACTGCTGATGCCGTATTGATTCCAGCAGATGGGTTTGTACGGCAGACAGATCAAATTTGTGGACAGCGTCCGCAGAAAGCAGCAGATTTCACCATTACAGAAGATGCCTACCAGATTCAGTGGACAGCCTCATCATTGCAAGTTATTTGTGCTGGACGAACGGTGACCATATCACTGAAATCGGATGAAACGGCGATTCGAGAAGCGATGGCGGCAGATTTTACGCTGTTCACTTCAGAACAGAACTGGCTGCTGACAGAGCAGCGAGGAAATGCCCTTGCTGTATTGGCACAGGGAGATGATCTGCGGGTAGCAATCAACCAAGATGGGAATCTATCTGTTCAGGTTCTATAGGAAGGAGGAATGACATGGCAGTTTTAACTGCAAAGGCAGTGCTGTCCTCTCTGCGACGAGAGTCACTGCAGAATCTTTATTATTTTTATGGTTCCGACTTATTACAGGTCTCTGAGCTGACAACACAGCTGATCCAGAAGGCAACCGGTAATCAGCCAGAGACGGCATTGACAAAACTGGACGGCAGAAAGCTGGATTTGCGGGCACTGGAGGATGCGGCACAAATGTTTTCCCTTCTGGCACCGTATAACTGTATTTTAATTAATGATTTGAATGCAGAAAGTCTGAGAGAACCGGCTTTTCAGCAATTATTGGATATTTTAAAACAGGTTTCCGGTGTCACAGTGTTGGTGTTCAATATCACAGGGTTTGATGTGAAAGATGGCAGACGCAGCGTTTCTGGAAAGAATAAGAAACTGATCGATTGGATTGCCAAACATGGCGTAGTTTGTGAAGCCGTGCCCGCAAGCCTGTCAGAGATGGTAAAGCAGCTTTGCAGCCGGGCAGGGAAAAATGGTTGCATTCTTCCGGAAAACGGAGCGGAAGAAATTGTCAATCGCTGCAATGGGGATACGTTGATGATGCGTTCTGAACTGGAAAAACTCTGTGCCTGTGCAGACGGCGGCACGATTTCCATAGAGATGGTAAAAGATTTGGTGATCCCTTCTCTTTCTGCAACTACCTTCTCTCTGGCAAGTGCTGTGGTACAGCAGCGGGCAGCTGCGGCTATGCGGGATTTAGAACGGTTGTTTGCGATGCGAGTAGAACGACCCGTTATGCTTTCTGCATTAACCGCTTCCTTTCTGGATTTATACCGTGCTGCGGCAGCTGTCCGGAGTCATGTTCAGCAGGCAGATATGAAACAGGACTTTGGTTATCGCTTTGATTTTCAGGTGCGAAATGCCTTTCGGGATTGTAACCGGATTCCCATTGCACGTATTCGGGCTTGTCTATTCATTTTACGGGATTTAGAGAAAACATGTAACACCACCTCCATACCAGAACAGGTTGCAATTGAAACTGCTGTGGTGAAAATGCTCACCATGCCGGAAAAACAGGAGCAGATAGTATGATACATATGAAACAAGCAATTGTAGTAGAAGGAAAATACGATAAAATCAAACTCTCTTCTATTTTGGATGCTGTCATTTTAGTGACAAATGGCTTTCAGATTTATAAAAATCCGGAACAACTGGATTTGATTCGATACTATGCCCGTACAACTGGCGTGATTTTGCTGACAGATGCGGATCGAGCTGGTTTTCAGATTCGCAATTACCTGAAGGGGGCAATCCATGAAGGAAACGTGTATCATGTTTATACACCGGATATTTATGGAAAGGAACACCGCAAAGAGAAGCCGTCTGCGGAAGGAAAATTAGGTGTAGAAGGCATACAAAAAGACTTGCTGTTAAAAGCGTTTGCAAAAGCTGGTGTTCTCACAGAGGAAAAAGCCCCCAAACCACCAGAGGAACAAATTACAGTGTATGACTTATATGAAGCAGGATTAAGCGGAAATGCAGACAGTAGGGAGCGTAGAAGAGCATTGCAAAAAAAATTATCCTTGCCGGCGAGAATGTCTACAGCGTCTTTGCTGGAAGTATTGAATACCATGTATACAAAGAAAGCATTTTTTGAAATGATGACAGAAAAATAATTTTTTATAGAAACCTGACGGATTGCTGCTGTATTCATGGAGGGAGGTGCTGGATTGTTTCTAAATATTCTGTTTTTATTTGTGATGTTTCCCGTTTCGCTTTTCCTGTATCACAGCTTCCCACATCGCTTTCGGTCAACCATCTTATTGTTGACCAGCATTGCTTTGTTAATATTCTGGCAGAGGGAAAACTGCTTGCTGTTCTTTGCCTTGGTTCTATTTACAAATCTTTGTGGTAGATATCTGGCAACGTTACCGTCCTCCGCATCTCGGACGAAAATGCTGCTACTGTTTCACGATGGCATCTATCTTGCAGCATTATTTTTTTTACGACCGCCGCATGTTTGGTCGTTGTTTGGAAATCCACTTTATCTGACTGGTATTTCTATCTTGACATTGCAAAGTCTTTCCTATGTGCATCAAATTGCACAACGCCGCTTGCAGCCGGAAAAAGTTGGAGGACGGTTTGCTTTGTATATGTGCTTCTTTCCAAAACTGCTCTTTGGTCCCTATGTATCCTATTCAGCATTTCAACGATTGCATCGACGACTGCGTTGCAGTGCAGAGCAAATTGGAAAGGGACTCCATAAGATGATTTGTGGTCTGGCGAAGGTGGTTCTGCTCAGCGGACAACTTTCCCTGATTTTTCAGCAAATGCAGGCAGCGACAACGGAACGGAATACTGTCTTTTTCACTTGGATGTATTATGGAATCTATTTTTTATCCTTCTATTTTCAAATTGCCGGCTATACCGATATGGCAACCGGATTCGCAGCCTGTTATGGTTACACACTGCCGGAAAGCAATCGACTGCCGCTTTGGAATCGCCGATTTTCCGTCTTTCTCTGTAATTGGAACAGAACTGTCTGCAAATGGTTCTTGTGTGCATTTGGGGTATCTCTCAGGCAGAAATCCTTTCGTTGGCTGCGTCTGATTCTAGCATGCAGTTTATTTGGCTGGTTTTGTCGAGGACGAATGACCGCATTGCTTTGGGGCTTGCTGACAGGCAGTTTTCTGCTGCTTTCTACGTGGATGCACCGGAAATGGCGGTTTCCGCATGTGTTGGATTGGTGTATGGTGATTTTGGTTGGTATTTTGGGTTGGAGTTTATTCTGTGCAGATACTTTAACAGAAGCGGTTTCAGCTTGGGGATTTCTGTTTGGGAAAAGCAGAGATTTGGTTTGCTATCAAGATCTGTATTTTTTACAAAGCAGCATATGGTTACTGCTCATTGCTTTGTTTTGTACAACGGGATGGCATCAAGGAATAAAACGATGGCTGTTGCAGCGGAAACAAACGGCTTGGCTGGCAACTGTTTTTATGTCGGTTGGCAATGTATTGCTGTTGTGTTTGAGTATCGTGGCAATGGTGAGTGATGCGGCTCCCCCGTTATTCCTGCAGTGGTGACCTATCAAAAACTTCCACCTATAACCATCGTGTGATTCATTTAGAGCCACTCAATTAAAAAGGAGGGAATCGGATGAAATATCGTCTTGTCTTTTGGTGTGTGTTGCCTGTCTTTTTACTGATGTTGATTTTCTGTGTGGAGGGTATCCTGCACCATCACGGTGAGACAAAGTCGCTGGAAACTGGCAGTGTAGTGATTCCCTACACAGAAACCATTCAGAAATTTTATACCAAACGACAGGTACAGCTTGGAAATCGGCAGAGAAATGGCATTTATATAGGAGAAACTGCCCTTTATGCCTTGCCCAATGTTCTTTCTGAAGATGCCTTACAGCAAACTGCGAATTGTATCAATCGTTTCTATGACACCTATCAGATTTCTGCCTGCATAATTGCTGTGCCGGATGCGGCTTCATTCTATACAGAAGATTTCCCAGATGGAATGCCGCTGGTACAGCA
>DYCW01000221.1 GCA_019417865.1 Ruminococcus sp.
ATGCAGGACTGGTTTGCTCCTCATCATAGTGTAATCCAATTGGTGGATTGTTTATTTTATGGGAAAAATGTTTTTGGAGAACGAGAAATTTTGTTTTCAAAGTTTTCTGCGAGATAGAAAAACGGCGGTCTTTCCTATGGTTTGGAAAAGACCGCCGTTTTCTTTGGTTACAATATAGGTGACTATGTGTTTTGTTAACTGTCTGGTTCAGTCTCTGCTCGCTTTACCTGAAAAACCAGCCTGAAAATTCCTTTCAATAATTTTGGTGTTTTCACCACTACAATTTTCATGGTATCTCCTCCGTTCTATGTTCTGCCAGTTTTATCTGACTTACCATATTGTATTCCAATAATGGGGAAAAGGTTCTTGATGGTGATTTGTTTATGCTGAAGGTTGTAAGGATGCCTTGTGGCAGGAAATCTGCTTTCGCAAATGTTTCTTAATAAGGCAATAGCAGACAATATGTGCGGAAAGTGTGATAATCCATGTAATGGGATATGAAAGGTAAACCACTTGTACAGTATGAAATTCTGGAATCTGGAAGACGGTTGCAATCCAGATCAATCGCAGCCCGCAGGCACCAATTAGGGAAACCACCATTGGCAAAACTGAATAATTCAGTCCACGTAGGGCACCAACCATCACATCCATGATACCACAAAGGGCATAGGTAGCGGAAATGATATGCAGTCGTACCATGCCCGCTGCAATGACTTCGGGGCTGTTGGAATAAATTTGGAGTAGTGGCTGCCCAAACAATACTGCTGCATTTCCCAATACCAATCCGACTACAATAACGCATCCCTGTCCTGTTAGCAGAATCCGATTGATGCGATTGTATTTTCCAGCCCCAAAATTTTGACTGGTGAAGGAGATGGTTGCCTGATAGAAGGCGTTCATTGCCATATAGACAAAGCCTTCAATGTTGGAAGCCGCAGAGTTTCCGGCTACCACTACATTGCCGAACAGATTGACAGAGGACTGAATGACCACATTGGAAAGAGCAAAGACAACACCCTGGAAGCCAGCTGGAATACCAATCTTCATAATTTGTATCATTTTTCCTCGGTGAATGCGAAGCTTGTTCCACTGTAAGTGCATAACACCTCGTTCTTTCTGCATACATCGCAGCACTAAAAATGCTGAAATTGTTTCTGAAATGACAGTAGCAATGGCAACACCAGCAACATCCCAATGCAGTACAATGACTGTGAATATATTCAATATAACATTAATACATCCAGCAAAGGTCAGATAATAGAGCGGTCTTCTGGTATCGCCAACAGCACGTAGCAATGCACTGCCGAAATTATATACCATATTGGGAATCATACCGATAAAGTAAATATGCAGATACAGAGTCGCCAGTGGCAGTACTTCTTTCGGGGTCTGCATCCAGATGAGAAATTGTTTTGCAAAAATGACTCCCACCACCATCAGAAGCAGACCACTGGCAAAACTCATGGTGATGGCAGTGTGTATGGTTTCTTCTAAATCTTTGTTGCATTTTGCCCCATAGTATCTTGCAGCAGTGACATTGGCACCAATGGAAAAGCCGACAAATAAGTTTGTCAGCAAGTTAATCAAAGCGGTATTGGATCCAACTGCTGCAAGAGCATTGTCTCCGGAAAATTTGCCCACCACAACAATATCCGCAGCATTAAAGAGCAGCTGTAAGATACTGGATAGCATCAGTGGTAGGGCAAACAACAGCATCTTTTTTAAGATAGAACCGCTGCACATATCCATTTCATATTGTTTTTTTGTCGATTTCATAGGATGTCAAATTCCTCCTGATTTTTTGTTTTTCAAGGAAAACGTGAAAAAAGTCCAGCAGATTGGCTGGACTTTTTATGCTTTGCTGCTTTTTCATATAGCAGCAGAGTCAGATGAAACAGGGTTTGTATGTGCTTCTGCTTCTGCAAGAGAGGAATAGTGATAAAATGCCGCTGTGTTTAACATGGTCATTTCTGCTAAGTTTTTTCCACTTCGGTGCAGTTGTACAATCCATGCACCATACTGTTGCAGCAGCGTTTCAGAGTATGTCAGAAGTTCGCCACGCAAATAAGTTTCATAGGACGTATTCCATGCTGTATCTTCGCTGGTGTGAATGTGCCGTGCCTGACTGGCAAGCTTGGGGTATTGTTTTGCAAAGTCCTCCATCCAGCTGACCTGAATGGAGACGATTGCTTCACAAAGGGCTTTTTTCTGTTCTGATATCGCTGGCAACTCTTTTTGCAAGGTAGCATACTCTTCGGGAGCAGTACTTTCCATCATTCTTGCATACTTTTCTGTCAACAGATTCCAACCCCGCTGGCTGGCAGCCTGTAATTCCGACCAATACTGTTGCAGCATTGCAAGCGGCCAAGTGAGATATTGACTTTTCCGCATAATTGAAAACGTTTCCCAGTCATCTTGACAACCGGCTCGAACGCCTTCATTTTTCACTTTATCAAACTCTGAAAATTCCAGCTTCACAATTTGCTGCACCAGTGCTTCCTGTTGTTCTAATACTTCTGCCTGTGCAGCAGCTGCTTCTGCATGTACTTGCATATAAGTTTCCTCTCGTTCTGTGATGCCCTGCATTCGCATTTGGTTTGCAAGCATTTGGCAAACCGGCGTCACGATTTCTGTCTCCCATTTCTCCATGGGGAGCGTTTCCCATTGTTTCAGCCGTGCGGCAATCTCTTTACCCAATGGCAGCTGTTCGGTACTGTGCAACAGCCACTTATAGTAAGGGGCATACACATTGGCACAAAGATGTGTTGCTCGCATAGTACTCTCTGCAAAATGGGAAAAAGCAAGTATGGCAGTCAGTTTGTCTCCACGCTGCAATAAGCGGGGTAGGTTATATTGTCCTCGCTGTGCCATCCAAGCGGTTTCCTGTGCCAGCCGCCGAAGACGAACGGCTTTGGGGTAGCCAAACTGCAACGCTTTCCGAATACGGGTAAATGTTCCCAAATTGTCCTGGAAAACCGCTCCGTTTACTGCTGCTGCCAGCTGTTCTTCTTCGATTTGCAGCCACTGTGTTTCTGTCTGCGGTACGCAGCCAATGCCAATCAGGCGACGATAGAAATCGGAAATCCGGCATACGCCAACTCGATTATTTCCCTGCGGTGTCACTCTACGTGTGATACCGCAATAGGTTTTTGGCAGCAACGTATAGGCTTGTTGTAAGGCGGCAACTTGTGCTTCGTCCATTTCATCTGGTACCCAGATGCAAAATCCTGGACCAAAATCGTGGTCTTGGGAGAGGGCATCGTCATAGCCAAAACACTCGGACCCTTCTCCCGCCAAACCAACAGCAATTTGTTTCCATGCATCTGGAAACATTCGCTGTAACATCGGTTTTCCAAAGGTTTCATAGTATTGTCTACAGAGGGTCATGCCGTTCCGAATCGGTTTTCCTCCCAGTTTTTCATAGGCACGAGCAGCATTTTCCTGTACAATCTCATAGACTGCTCCACGTCCCATATGCAATTCCATTTCAGAGAGAGCAGCCTCATAATACCAGACGGCGGTTTCGTAGTCTTGTAGCTGAAACTGTGCATCACCCATGGCTGCCAAAGTCGCACTGTAGTGAAAGTCAGACGGACTGCGTCCCTGAAATACGTCTAACGCTGTCTGTAGCAGCGGCAATGCCTCGTCTACCCGATGTAAGTGCAGCAGGGAAACCGCTAAATTGGTCTGAGAGATGGCAACCCTGATTGTCTGTCCTTCTTGTTGGGTAACAATCTGCAATGCCTGCTTCAGTGCCGCACATGAAGCCTCCCAGTCTTCTACTGCCTGATACAGTAGGCTGAGATTGTTATAATAGCTTGCCATTCTGCCGTCTGTCGGCGACAGCAAACGATCGTATAGGTTTTTCACTGCTTGATAGCTGGAGAATGCCGCTTCATAATCCCCAGCTGCACGCTGGGCATTGGCAACATTGAGCAAGGTGGTGGCATGGGGAATGGTTTGTTCCAAATGCAGGTTTTGGATGCATTGCAACGCCTGTTTTGCAGCGGTAAGGGATTCTGCAAAACGACCGCAGTCACGTAGAAATCCCATCTGTTCATTATAGAGAGTCAGTGCTGCTTCCCAGTCTGCTTCCTTTTTTGCTGCCTGAATCTGTTCTGTTAGAAATGCATCTGCCTCTTTCAGCTTGCTTTCTCTCAGCAGAGCATCCAGTTGCTGTAATTTATGCTGCATCTGCATGCTGTCTCACGCATTCTGGACGGCAGCTGCCAGTTCCTGTAATTTGGTTTCTGTTTCCGGTTGTACAGTCGAACGAATGGTTATAGTAGGTTCCAGTATTGTGATATTTTTCATGGACTCCAAGTAGGACAGCATTACCCGTTTGGCAGACGGTGCCCAAGAGCCGTTTTCAATGAGTGCTACCTTGCGGTTCTGATATGCCTTTGCTTTTAGGTGCAGCAGAAAATCTTCCATTGGCGGGAACACACCACCGTCATAGCTGGCACCTGCCAGTACCATCCGATCGTAGCGGAAGGCATTGGAAACAGCTTCTGCCATATCGTCTCTGGCAAGGTCTGTTACTGCTACGGTTTCGCCTGCCTGTATCAGTTTGTCTGCGAGCTGTTCTGCTGCTTTGGCGGTATTGCCATGAATGGAGGCATGGGCAATGAGCACGCCGTGTTCCTCAGGCTGATAGCTGCTCCAGGTGCTGTATTTTTCTATGTAGTGTCCAAGATTTTCTTTTAAAATCGGACCGTGCAGCGGACAAATCATAGAGATTTCCAGAGCAGCTGCTTTTTTCAGCAAGGTCTGCACTGGCATCCCATATTTGCCCACGATATTGTAATAATAGCGGCGTGCTTCCTCGTCCCATGGCTCCTCCGTGTCCAGTGCTCCGAACTTACCAAATCCATCCGCAGAAAAGAGAATTTTTTCCTTCTGCTCATAGGTCACCATGACCTCCGGCCAGTGTACCATAGGAGCCATAAAAAATTGCAGGGTATGGCTGCCAAGGGACAGCGTATCTCCCTCTGCTACGATGATTCTCGGCTGATCAGGCAGGGCAAAAAAGTTCGGAAGCATCGCAAATGTCTTTGCATTGCCAACCAGTGTCACTTGTGGATATTGTGCGATCAATTCTGCAATGGTACCAGCATGGTCTGGCTCTAAATGGGAAATAATTAGGAAATCTGGCTGTCTGCCCTGCAAGGCAGTATCTAGCTGTGCCAGCCATTCTCCTGACATTCGATGATCCACCGTATCCAGAACGGCAATCTTTTCATCTAAAATGCAGTAGGCATTATAGGAAACACCGTTCGGTACGATATACTGACTTTCAAATAAATCAATGGTTTTGTCGTTTACGCCGATATATTGGATGCCATCGGCAATGATATTGTTTTTCATTCCAAAAACCTCCTGATACGCTCAAAGCAATGCTACAATGATGATAACAAATCTTAATAAGAGTATAGCACATTTTCCCTGTTCGGTCAAGGGAAATTTCTCGCTTTTCATCAAAAAAGACTTGCCATAGCGGACAAGCCTTTTTGTATGTAAAAAATAAATATATTTAAATTGCATGGAAGGTATGGGGAATGGTTTTGCAGCGAACGACAAACGGTACCATCCGCCGTAGGGAAATACAACAGCGGTGTGCCTGTTCCTGAGAGGAAAACAGCCCAAAAACCGCAGACCCGCTGCCAGACATCAAGCTGCAAATCGCCCCTTTTTCCAGCATTTTTTGTCGAAGTTGTTCTACAATCTGCAAATCTGTGACCGAAGAAAATAAGTTTCCGCACAATGGTGCAATTTCAGAGAGCGGGGCATATGCCTGAATTTGGTTTAACATCTGTGAAGTGTTTGGATGCACTGGATTTTGCAGGGCATCAATGGCATTATATGCCGCAGCCGTAGAAATGCCGCCCTTTCCCTTTGCAATGACAACAGAGACACTGCCCAGATAGGGAAGGGGCTGTAGCCGTTCTCCGATACCAGCAGCATATGCCGTTCCGCCATAGAAGAAAAATGGCACATCTGCTCCGAGCTGTAATCCCAGTTCACAGAGTTGTTGCTGTGTCAGACCGGCTCCAGTCAGCTGATTGCAGGCATAGAGAACTGCTGCTGCATCAGAGCTGCCGCCGCCCAATCCGGCTTGGGAGGGGATATATTTCTGCAGATGGATTTCGATTCCAATCGGCAGCCTTGTCTTTTCCCGAAAGAGTGTCGCCGCTTTCCATGCAATGTTTCGAGTATCCTTTGGAATCCAGGGAATATTGCAAGAGAGACGAATTGGTTTTTCCATATCTGTATGCAATGTGACGGTTACGGTATCATAAAGAGAAACTGCTTGAAAAACCGTTTCCAACAGGTGATAGCCATCTGCACGCTTACCGACAATATCCAAAGCCAGGTTAATTTTTGCCGGCGTTTTTAATACCAGCCGTCTCACGTCGCATTCTCCTGCCGATGCCGCTGCACAAAAGCTTCCATTCGATGTAGTGCCTCCATCAGGTGTTTGAGAGAATAAGCATAAGAGACACGTACAAAGCCCTCGCCGCTTTCGCCGAAGGCATTGCCCGGTACAACAGCGACTTTTTCTTCCTGCAATAGAGTTTCACAGAATGTTTCACTGTCCATACCAGTGCTGCGGATGCAGGGGAAGGCATAGAATGCTCCTTCCGGTGCAAAGCAGTGTAGTCCCATCTTATTAAAGCCGTCTACAACAATTCGCCGTCTGGAATCATATTCATCTACCATTTTCTGTACTTCACCGTCACATTCCTGCAAGGCAGTAATGGCAGCATACTGGCTGACAGTTGGAGCACACATAATGGCATACTGGTGAATTTTCAGCATTTGTTGGGTAAGCGGTTTCGGTGCACAGAGGTAACCCAGACGCCAGCCAGTCATGGCAAATGCCTTGGAAAAGCCGCTGACATAAATGGTGCGTTCCCACATGCCGTCGATGGAAGCAATGGAGCAGTGTTTTGTGCCATAAGTGAGTTCGGAATAGATCTCGTCGCTCAGTACAAGGATATTGGTATTTCGTAGAACAGCAGCAATTTCTTCCAGGTCTTTCCGTGTCATGATTCCGCCAGTGGGGTTGTTTGGATAGGGAAGAATCAGTAGTTTTGTTTTGTCTGTTATGTATTCCTGCAGTTCCCCAGCGGTCAGTTTAAATCGGTTTTCTTCTTTTGTTGGAATTGGCACAGCAACACCGTGCATCAATTCCACAATTGGCTTGTAACAGACAAAGCTTGGTTCTACAATTAGAACTTCATCGCCAGGATTGACTACAGCTCGAATGGCAAGGTCAATTGCTTCCGATCCGCCAACTGTTGCAACCACTTCTGTTTCCGGATCATAGGAAATCTGATATTTGCGTTGTAAGTAGGTAGAAATTTCCTTTCGCAGTTCCATCATACCGGAATTGGCACTATAAATAATCCGCTTTCGCTCTAAAATATCCACAGCTTCTTTGCGAATCACCCAGGGTGTCTGGAAATCTGGTTCTCCGACACCAAGACTGATGACCCCCTCCATCATGGATGCGACATCAAAAAACTTTCGGATGCCGGAAGGCTGCATTTTTTTCACTTGTTCGGATAAGAGAGAATCATAATTGATCACAAACCATCGCTCCTTTCGACTGGATATAAAAATATAGGATTTTTTGCTGAAATCAGCACAGCCTGACAGAAAACAGGCAGCAGCTGCACGACTCTAAAAGCAGTACAGCCGCTGGTAAAAATTTTTTGTTGGTTCGGCTTACGGGAAATAAAATCCCCGTTCGTCTTTTTCCTCGTCCACAACCACTTTTCCCATTTCCTTGTATTTTTTCAGGACGAAATAGGTTGCTGTAGACAGAACATTGCCGAGCGGAGCCAGCCGCTGTGAAACAAACAGAGAAACGTCTTTGACGTTTGCCCCTTTGACCGTGACAGAAAAGTCATAGGCACCTGCCATCAGAGAAATGCTTTCCACTTCATCATACTGCATAATGGTACGGGCGATGGATTCAAATCCGCAGTCCCGCTGTGGCGTAACACGCAGTTCTACAACAGCAGTCACCATATCTTTTTGAATGGCTTCTTCGTTGAGAATGACACTGTAACCTTTAATAATGCCGTCTTCCTCCAGCTTGTGGATATCCGCTGCCACTTCTTCTTCTGTTTTTCCGAGCATGACAGCAAGTTGTGCATTGGACAGACGAGCATTTTGTTGTAACAGAGAAATTAATGTTTGCATTATGATTCACCTTTCTTTTAGTAATATTGTTTCCACATCATCAGGGAATGGGAATATAGACTGGTTCCCGTTCGAGATAATAACAAAGGTAAGAGAAGCCGGCTTCTTTTGCGATGGCAATGGCAGTTTCTATGCCAAAGCCTACCTCCTCTGCACAGTGTGCATCAGAGCCGATCGTCAAGCTTTCACCGCCCATTTCTCGATATGTTTTAATATATTCCAATGTGGGGAATGTTTTACCGTATGTTTGA
>DYCW01000222.1 GCA_019417865.1 Ruminococcus sp.
CTCCGAAATATAATGCAGTGCTGTTTTAATTGCCCTTCCTTTTCCATAATTGACAGTATGATGCAGTATCACAGCTTTATCCTTTAATTTTTCAAATATCATGTTTTTATCAGGAGAACTGCCATCGTTGACAATGACAATTCTATAATCCATACAATCCAATTCGGATACCAAATTTTCCAGTTCCTCATTCGGTTCATATGCTGGAATTACGACAACCATAATGAACACCTCCGTCACCAAATCCGGATCGAATTGCTGTATGCATTTTTTGTGGGAAATATATTTTCATGCAGACATCAACACATGCTCTGACTGCAAAACTTAAATCTGTATGAAGATTATATTTCTGACTGTGATGATAACAATCCAGAACAGATGTCAGATCCTGCTGCTCTCTCCGGCTTTCGCATTCCACTTTCAGCAAATCGTACTTTTCCAGAGCATAACAATTTAATGCACGTTCATATTGAATATGCTCACGAAGATTTCCGATACCTCCGCCGGAATGTACAGAACAGCAAAAGTCACTGACATAATGTGCCATTTCACCGTATACAAGCAGCGTAAATAAAGAATTTTTTCCTGATAATTGTTCCAGCTTTTTTTGAACATATTTCCCGGATTTCACATAAAAGTGACGGTGTACAAATTGCATCGGCGATAAATCCGGAATTAACGAACCAATGCAAAATGCATTTCGTTTCCAAAATGTAAATCCCGCATATTCAGCTGCAATTTTCGCAATTATAAAATGTGTTCGCAATTTCATAATGATTCCTCTTTTCCAAGACTTCCATGTAAACAGTTTCTACATCCTTTGCAAACTTTTCTGCGGAATACCTCTGAGCTGTGCTGACGGCGTTTTCAGACATGTTTTTATACAACTCATCGTTAACCAAAAATGTTCCGATCAGTTCCGAAAATTCTTCGAAACTGGTATATTGTCCGCCGTTTTTGCCATCTGTTATCACTCCGTTCAGACAATCGTCTCTTCGGCATACAGCAGGCAAACCGCTTGCCAGTGCTTCAATATAGGTCAGTCCCTGTGTTTCGCTCTGAGATGCACTGAGAAATATATCTCCCAATCTGTAGTAAGCAGCAATGTTTTCCGGCTCTACTGCACCTGTAAAAATCACCTTGTCAGATATATTTTCAGCAAAAGCCAGCTCTTTCAGAGTATCAAGATAAGGTCCGCCGCCCACAATCACCAAAACCGTATTTTCCATATCCAGTCGTTTAAAATATCTTATCAGCTCATCAATGTTCTTTTCCTTAGCAGCTCTGCCGACAGTTATCAGAACCCTGCTTTTTAACGATATGCCAAGTTCAGCTTTCAGTTCATCTATTGTGCTTACCGGAATATCCTCAGAGAATTGATTCAATCGAAGACCTGTAGGAATAACCTTTATCGGTTGTTCTACGCCATAATTTTTCAGCATTTTTTTGATTTTACTGCTTGGTGCAATGACCGCTTCAGTATTATGGAGGATTCGCTTTGTCATCATGACAACCGCTTTTCTGCCCAATGTAATGCTTGGCGAAAAATAGTGCGTATAGTTTTCATAAACTGTATGGTATGTGTGAACGAGCGGGCAATTCACCTCTGATGCAATTCTTTTTGCCATAATAAATGAAGTGAATTCCGACTGTGAATGAATGATATCGGGACACCAGTCAATCAGCTTTTGCAGGTTGTTCTGACTGATACGAAAAGCCGCTCTTGCCCCGCAGTAGATCTTTCCTACGCCAACAGAACCGATCCTGTAAACATTTTCGCTTTCACAGCAATGAAAGTTCTCTGACGGACAAAGTATTTTTACCTCATGTCCCAGTCTGCGAAGCTGCGTTTCAAGATTGAGAATGGACGTAACAACGCCGTTTATCATTGGCGTATAACAATCGGTTGTAATCAGTATCTTCATATTTTTTCTCCTTTTCGTTTTCTATTTACATTATAAAATTGTTTACATA
>DYCW01000223.1 GCA_019417865.1 Ruminococcus sp.
AAATAGCACTGATATATCAAATTATTTTAATTAAATAAAATACAATAGATAGGAGAATTGTGTCTTACAAAGAATATCAAAATAAATATGATTATTATTTTTCTACCATGAAAGAAGTTTCATATGAAAAAATGGCTGCAATGAATGAAGATAACTATAAAAATTATATTTTTCAATTGTTGAAAAAGCATCGTTTCGGCGGTGCTTTTTTCATGATTGTTTAAAAAATTCAAAGAAGCAATTGCAATTTGTCGGTGTTTCTGTTATAATAAAATAAAATGTTGTCCTATATATTTTTGCAAGGAGCGTGTATGCATGACAGAAACAGAACAAAAAGCCGCAGCGAAAAAATTTGCAGCGGACTGGAAGGGGAAAGGCGACGAAAAAAGCGACACGCAAAAATTCTGGCTGTCGCTTTTGCGGGATGTGTACGGTGTGGAAGAACCGGAAAAATTCGCAGAATTTGAAGTACGGGTGAAAAATGAGCACACCAATTTCATTGATTGTTATTTACCGGCAACACAGGTGATGATTGAACAGAAAACATTGGGGAAAAGTCTGCGAAAGGCAATCCGGCAGTCAGACGGCAGTATGCTGACACCGGTACAGCAGGCAAAACGGTATATTCCCAACCTGCCCCGTTCGATGCATCCAAGGTGGCTGATTACCTGTAATTTTTCGGAATTTTTGGTTTACGATATGGAAAAGCCAAATAGTGAACCAGAACAAATTCTATTGAAAGACTTACCAAAGGAATATTACCGCTTACAATTTTTAGTGGACACTGGCAACGAACACATTAAAAAGGAAATGGAAGTTTCTCTGAAGGCCGGTGAACTGGTCGGCAAGCTGTACGATGAAATTCTGAAACAGTATAAAGACCCAACTGCACCGGAAACGTTGAAAAGTTTGAATATGCTCTGTGTGCGGCTGGTGTTTTGTTTGTATGCAGAGGATGCCGGTATCTTTGGCAGTCATGATATGTTTTGTAAGTATCTGAAACGATTTGATGTGCGGGATGTCCGAAAAGCATTGATTGAACTTTTCCAGGTGTTAGATACGAAGCAAGAAGAACGGGATCCTTATATGGATGATGATCTGGCAGCCTTCCCTTATGTCAACGGGGGATTGTTTGCAGAGGAATCGATTGAAATCCCAAAGTTTAACGAAACGATTGTAGATTTGCTGCTGGACAAGGCAAGTGACGGCTTTGACTGGTCAGCAATTTCCCCGACAATTTTTGGAGCTGTATTTGAAAGCACTTTGAATCCAGAAACCAGACGTTCTGGCGGTATGCACTATACTTCGATTGAAAACATTCACAAGGTCATTGATCCGCTGTTTTTGGATGATTTAAAGACGGAGTTGGCAGAGATTCAATCACTGAAAGTAGAGAAAACACGAAATATCAAACTAGAAGCGTTCCGGAAGAAGCTGGCATCCCTCAAGTTTTTAGACCCCGCCTGTGGAAGCGGAAATTTCCTGACGGAGACATATCTTTCCCTGCGGCGGCTGGAAAATGAAGCCCTGATGGCAGCGACAAAGGGACAGATGATGTTGGGTGGAAGCGGGGACTGGAAGCCAATCGAGGTGTCGATCGGACAGTTTTACGGCATTGAGATCAACGATTTTGCGGTGACAGTTGCAAAAACGGCACTGTGGATTGCAGAAAGTCAGATGATGCACGAAACGGAAGAAATCATGCAGATGAATCTGGAATTTCTGCCGTTGAAAAGCTATGCGAATATCGTAGAGGGGAACGCTCTGCGGATGGATTGGGAGAGCGTTGTGTCGAAAAGTGAGCTGCATTATATCATGGGAAATCCGCCATTTGTGGGTTACTC
>DYCW01000224.1 GCA_019417865.1 Ruminococcus sp.
GAGATGTGTATAAGAGACAGGATAATGGTTATGCTCAATGGAAACCAAAACTTCAGCAGAAGTCCGTTTCTTTTGAAAGTGTAGAAAGAGAACTTGGATTTTCTATTCATCCACAAATTAAAGACTTTTTGTCTACCTACTGGTTTCTTGCTTTGGATGGAAGAATTCAAACTTTAAGTCAAAAAGTGGTTTTAAGATTAAATGGACTTACGCCGTACAGTGATCTTCATGAACATATTATATCTAGCTTTGATAATGAGCAGACTCATTATCTATCAGATAACAAGTATTTCTTGATTGGTACATATTGCATGATAGATGGAAACGATAGCTATCTTGTTCATGTTAACAACGCTACTGGTGAAGTAACTGCTGTTGATGTTATGGATAAGGTTTCTGTTAAATTGGCGAATTCTATTGAAGAACTCCTCATGAATATGAAAGGAATATGGATTATAAAATGAATGTTTATGATTGGAGAATATAAAAACGGTTTCTGTAGTTAACCGTTTCCCTCAACCTCATTATATCACATTAACTTATAAACTTATAGAGCGAAAGCACCTTTCATGCCTGATTGGTGTCTTTCGCAGAAAGACGGATTATAATTATGAGTATGAAAGAAGCTTTTGACACATTTTTTGAAGAGATGACACAGAATTATTTGAATGAATGGGGAGTTCCGCCGCAGGCTCCTTGTAATGAGGAACGGCATCCTACAGGACTGTTCCTATTGGAAACTTTAAATGATAAGGGATATGCACAATGGAAACCAAAACTTCAGGGAAATGCAGTTTCTTTTTCAAAAGTAGAACAGAAACTTGGATTTTCCATACACCCTCAAATAAAAGCCTTTTTGTCTACCTATTGGTTTCTTGCGTTGGATGGAATAATTCAAACCTCAAGAGGAGAAGCAGAATTAAGATTAAACGGACTCACGCCGTACAGTAATCTTGAAGAGCGTATCATATCCGATTTCGACAATGAGGAAACACATTATTTGCATGATCACAAATATTTTCTTATTGGAACTTTTTGTTCGATAGGCGGTAATGACAGCTATCTTGTTCAAGTGAATAATGATACCGGCGAGGTCACCGCTGTCGAGGTTATGGATAAGAGGTCTGTTAAACTGGCAGATTCTATCGAGGATCTGCTTATGAATATGAAAGGAATTTGGTGATTAAATGTCCGTTTATGCTTGGGAAAATATAAAAGAAGTTACTTATCGTTCAGATTTTCAGCAATTATTAAACGAACACTTTGATTGATTTGACATTCAGAATACAAAGCGAATATCAAGAACTTGTCTTTACAAGCTAAAATCGACGCAGTAAGTTCTGTAAAGATGAACTTGATAAGCTTATGCCATGGTCTGACAAACTCCCAAGTTACTATAGATAATATTTATCCCTGTCTGACGCAGTCTATGGACTTCGTTAGACAGGGATTTTTTGGATAACTTGCTCTATGGAGTTGACTGGACTCTTTGGGTGTATCATTGAATGATTGAGCGGACACTATTTAAAGGTCATAGAGTTTTGTTTACCCGTTCTACTTTCATCATATTAGTGGTATGTGAAACGCCAACCGGAACGCCTGCAGTAATGACAACAACATCGTCTTTATCAACCATATGACTGCCTAGAGCGGCGTCTACAGCTGCTTCAAACAGCTCATCTGTGTTTTGCTTTTCACCAATCATCAATGGATAGACACCCCAGCTCAAATTCATTTGTCGCCAAACCTGTTCACTGATGGTACAGCTGATAATTGGACATTTTGGACGATACTTTGAAATTTCTCTTGCTGTTACGCCACTCATGGTTACAGTTAAAATCGCCTTTGCATCCAAGTCATGTGCAGTTGTAACGGTAGCATGTGCAATGGCATTGGAAATATCCTTATTGTATTGATATGTTGCGTGCATATGCTTATAATCAATGTTATCCTCAGTTGTTTTCGCAATTAAGTCCATTGTTCTCACAACTTCTACTGGATAAGCACCAGCAGCCGTTTCGCCAGACAGCATAATTGCACTGGTTCCATCATAGATTGCATTGGCAACATCCGTAATTTCTGCACGAGTTGGTCTGGAGTTGGTAATCATAGACTCCAGCATCTGGGTTGCAGTAATAACTTGTTTGCCCGCCTGATAGCCCTTGCGAATCAGTTCTTTTTGTACAGCTGGAATTTGTTCAAACGGAATTTCTACACCAAGGTCACCACGGGCAACCATGATGCCGTCAGCAGATTCCAGAATCTCATCAATATTTTTTACACCTTCCAGATTCTCAATTTTCGCAATAATTCGTACATTAAACCAGCCAAGGCTGTGGGTATATTTTCTAAGATAGTCAATATCTGCTGAAGTGCTGACGAAACTTGCTGCAATGAAATCAAAGTCCATCTTTGCACCAAATTCCAAGTCATTGCGATCCTTCTCGCTCAAATACGGCATGGAAAGTTTTACTCCTGGTACGTTGATACCCTTGTTGTTGGAAAGAACACCACCATGAATGACCAAACAGGTAATTTCAGTAGAGTTAACACGATTGACTACCATTTCAATGACACCATCATTGATTAAAATATGTGTGCCCGGCTTTACATCGTGCGGTAAATTTTTAAAGGACACGCTGCCACGTTCTGCTGTACATAATACATCTTCTGTCGTCAGAATGTAAGTATCGCCGTCATGAATCGTAACTGGCTTGTCATCCACAAACTTTCCGAGACGAATTTCCGGACCTCTGGTGTCCATCAAAGTTGCAACTGGTAAGCCCAGCTCTTCCCGCAGACGAACAACCTGTTCATAACGACGCTGATGGGTCTCATAGTCTCCATGGGAAAAATTGAAACGAGCGACATTCATGCCGGCTTGCATAATTCTCCGCATAATATCATCATCATCTGTTGCAGGGCCAATAGTACAAACAATTTTTGTTTTTCTCATAGTTCAACGCATCCTTTACTTTTATTTTTCTGCCATTGCAGGGCTACCCAAATAGATATCACATCAATAAAATAATATCATGTTTTCATTAAAAAATCATGTTTGCTTTTGTAAATTCCCGATTATCTTTTCTATGTTGTCTTATCATATCATTTTTGCTCCATTTTAATTTGTCTTTAATTTGTCTCATGAATCCATGCAATTAAATTTTCAGATAAAATCTTTCTGTTTTCTTCTTCTGTCAGAGACAATGCAAAAAAGCGTTCTAATTCCTCTGCGTGATCCCACATGGGGAAGTCTACACCGAAAAAGCAATTTTCTGCTCCGTAAGTTCGAATCATAGTACGCATTTTTTCTTTGGAAAGAAATGGAGCACAACTGCTGGTATCAAATCGCAGACGATGATCTGGTTTTAAATAGGTCATCGCCTCCTCCCATCGTTCCCAGCCGCCGAGATGAGCGGCGATGACACGAAGTCTTGGAAACCGCTTCAATACAGCAGCCAGCCGTTTCGGATGGGAATAGGTTTGATGCGGATCCCCCATATGCATTAAAATCGGCAAATGACTTTCTTGAATCATATCATATAATGAATCTGCTGCGGGATCGTCGATATTAAATTTTTGAAAGTCTGGATGTAATTTTATACCACGGAATGGATGCTGCAAAATAAATTCCATATCTGCTTGGCAGGTGGGGGAAAAGGGATGCATTGCAGCAAATGGAATGCAATTCACATAATCTCTACAAGTGCTCAGTAGGAATTGGTTAATTGCCTGTACCTGTGTTATATTTGTTGCAGTGGAGCAGATTAAAAATCCGTCAACGCCGGCGTTGGTGCCGCTCTCCAATAACTGTTCCATACTGCCTACATGACACATGGGCATATCATCATAGAAGGTTGATATGCTGCTGGTTGCTCGTTCAGCAATCTTTTGCGGGAATACATGTGCATGTGCATCAAAAATAGTATACCCATATTTCATTGTTTCCATGCCTCTTTCTTTTTAAATTCAGGAAATGACCTGCATTTTAGAACTTGCAAAATTTGCCATTACTTTTTTTGTACCAACCTGGTCAAAACCGATTTCCAACATAGAATCATTTGCCATATCTGTTACAGATAAAATGGTGCCTTCTCCAAATATTTTGTGTCGTATACGTGCACCCACTTGGTAATTCATTTTCACAGCAGGTGCTTTTCGAATGGTATGATTTCTTTTACTTGCAAGCTGTTGTTGTAAGGAGATGGACTGTACCATTTCCACTTTTCTGGTAGCTTTGTCAGAAACAGATGTACCCTTTTTGCTTTGCAATTGTTCTATACAATCTCCGCCGATTTCTCCGAGGAAACGAGATCGTGGATTGCTGGTTGTCATACCAAATAGCATACGCCGGTCTGTTGTGCTGATATAAAGTTGCTCCTTTGCCCGTGTGACAGCAACATAAGCCAGACGGCGTTCCTCTTCTAAATCCTCCAATTTCAGGGAGTTGATGCTTCTTGCACTTGGGAAGATATTTTCTTCCATTCCGATTAGAAAAACATTCTGAAACTCTAATCCCTTTGCAGCATGAACTGTCATCATGGAAACTGTCTCTGGTGTTTGTTCCACTTGTTCTGCATCCGCATAAAGAGAAATTTCCTCCAAGAAGTTTTCTAAAGATGGCAGTTCGGATTCTTTCATGTATTTTAAGATATTGGATTTTAATTCTTTCACATTTTCTAAGCGATTTTTTCCTTCTTCTCCCATGTTTTTCAGATACTCTGCATAGCCCGTAGCCTGTAACAAAAAATCAAAAAACTCATCCAGTGGCATGGTTGTCACAGCAGCAGTCAATTCATCTATCATCATTGCAAATTTTTTCAAGTGGTTTACTTTTTTAGATAATACCGGATATACATCAGATTCCCGCATTACTTGAATAGGAGACAATCCTAAATCTCTTGTGATATTCTCCAGCATTTCCATTGTTGCATCACCAATGCCACGCTTTGGCTCGTTGACAATCCGTTTGAAGCGTATCATATCGTATGGATTGTAGAGGATCGTCATATACGCAAGGATATCCTTAATTTCTTTACGATCATAGAATCGTGTGCCGCCATAAATATGATAAGGGATTCCTTCTTTTACAAATGTGTGTTCAATGGTATTGGATTGTGCATTCATACGGTATAGTATGGCAAAATCCTGATAGGATGCACCGTTTGCAACGCATTTCTGGATAGTATCAGCCACAAAACGAGATTCATCTGTTTCATCCACAGCCTTATACCAAATAATCTTTTTACCGTCATCTAAATTTGTCCAAAGATGTTTTTCCTTTCTGGCTGCATTGTGTGCAATGATTGCGTTGGCTGCATTTAAGATAGTTTTGGTAGAACGATAATTTTGTTCCAGACGAATCACATAAGCGTTTTCAAACTGCTGTTCAAAACTGAGAATATTTTCGATGGTTGCACCACGGAAACGATAAATACTTTGATCATCATCCCCCACAACACATAAATTCTGATGTGCTTGAGAGAGCAGCTGTACCATACGAAATTGTGCGTGATTGGTATCCTGATATTCATCCACCATGATGTATTGAAATCGGTTCTGATAGTATGCCATTTCTTCTGGGAACGACTCTAGTAGTTCTACTGTCTTGTAAATTAAATCATCGAAATCCAGTGCATTGGCAGCTTTTAAGCGTTTTTGATATTCCTTATACAATTTTCCGATAACCATTTTTCGATAATCTGTGCCAGCTTCCATACATAGATGTTCCGGGGAACACATTCGATCCTTTGCAAGGCTGATTTCTGTTAAAACTGTACGAGGTGGAAATTGTTTTTCTGACACATCTGCATCTGCAATACAGGACTTCATCAAACGCTGACTATCATCTGTATCATAGATTGTGAAATTTGAATCATATCCTAATTTAGAAATACTTCTTCGTAAAATTCTAGCACATGCAGAATGGAAGGTAGAAGCATGCAACATAGAAGCAGATTCTTCACCGATTGCATGAACGAGCCGGGTTCGCAGTTCATTTGCAGCCTTATTTGTGAATGTAATAGCAAGAATATGCCATGGCTGAATTGGCTTGACTGCAAGAATGCTGCAAAGCCGATCCAAATCAGCATCTACTCTTCCATTGACATAATCTTGTAAATAGGTATTATTTTCTTCCGTCAATTCCCCGTTTGCCTGTATCCATCCATCTCCGAAATGAATCATTTGTACAATTCGATTGATCATTGCTGTTGTTTTTCCGCTGCCTGCACCTGCCAGAATCAGAACAGGACCATTTACATGGAAAACAGCTTGCTGCTGCGGTGCATTTAAATTTTGAAAGTATCGGCTAAGTGCCGCCCTCTTTAATTCAATGATCTTTTCTTCTGCCATAATCCCTCTCCTAAATACAAATCTAATGATCAGAATGGGAAACATCCTTCCGATCCGTTATGCATATGAATTGATTCCATACGCAATCCTATAC
>DYCW01000225.1 GCA_019417865.1 Ruminococcus sp.
TGTCTATATTATGGACGATTTCCATTTTATTTCAACACTTTTTCTATTTTTTTACATTCTTCCAACGTCACATCTGAACGAAGCAGACGTTCATTGGTATGAATCTCAGCGGTACTAAACTCACTCATGCCCTATCACCATTCCTTCCATTTCTTTGGCTATCATAGCACACTCTTCACAAAAAATCCAACATTTTCTAATCGTCATTTCCTCACGGTATTATAAAACATCAGCTAACCTTTGATGATGCTTGCGACATGGAATTTATGTGCGTTTTCTTCCATGCTGTCTGCAATGTCAACCAGCTGCTGGGTCTTTGTGTTACAGTCGTTGACAATTTCACCGAGTTCCATCATAGAAGCAGATGTTTCTTCGGTGCTTGCCGCATTTTCCTGGGCAATCGCTGCCAGACTTTCTGCACTGCCGAGTACCTCTCCCTTTAATTTATCTAAGGATTCCACTTCCGTAGAAATACTTTCAATGGCTGTTACTACATTGTTGACCTCTTCATTCAAATGCTCAAATATGTCTTTTGTCGTATTTAACTTTTCATACTGTCCGGTCATTTCCTGTCGGACAACCCCCATGGTTTCCACACTGGTATTGGAATTTTCAATCAGTTCTGCAACAATCTCACCGATTTCTTTTGCAGTATTGGCAGACTGGTCTGCTAACTGTCTGATCTGGTCTGCAACAACGGCAAAGCCTTTTCCGTATTCACCTGCTCTTGCAGCTTCAATGCTCGCATTTAATGAAAGCAGATTGGTCTGACCTGCAATATCCGTAATCATATCTACGGCATTACCAATATGCATAACAGACTGATTGGTTTCATTGGTCTGGTTATAAACTGCAGCTAAAGATTCTTTATTTCTGTCACTGATTGCCATCAGTTCCTGAATGGTTGTATCCAGCTGTTCATTATGTTCCTTCATCTGTTCAGTACTCTGTGTCAGTGAATCGACATTCTGGGAGGTCTTTGTAATGGCATCACCCATATCATTAATCTGGCTGTTTACTTTCTGCGTTTCATCCGCCTGGCTTGTCGCTCCATTTGCAATTTCATCCACAGCCACATTTACATTTGAAATCGAATTATTAATCGTTTCAAATTTTTGCTGGAAATCATCTTTAAATTCAGCCAGTTCTCCTGTTGAGTGATGGATATTTACGACAATAGAAGCCAGCCCTCCTATCAGGGTATGGACTGAACGCGCAATATTACCAATTTCATCACTTCTTTGTAAAAGCTTTTCACTGATTTTAAAATCCAGTTCCCCATCTGCCACTTCATCCAGATGTCCGATTACCTTTGTAATTGCTTTCACAATAAATGTTATAACCATAGCAAGCAGTGCACAGGCCATCAGCGCAATTATAATCATAAATACCGTTGTATTAACCAGACGTTTTTTATAGATTGCTTTTACATCACTTGAAGGCATTCCTGTAAAAATAATTGCCTGACTGCTGCCGTCTGCATTTTTTAGAGCCTCATAATAACCGTAATACTCTGTACCTTCAATATCCACATTATCGGAGAAATACTTTCCATCCTGCATTACTTTATCATAAACACTGTCCGAAATGTCAGTCCCTGTAACACGCTTCCCATCTTTGTCAATAACGCTTGTTACCATACGTGTCTTCTTCCAAAATACGGTTACATCCACATTGGTCTTCTTCTTAAAGTCATCAATTGTCTGATTATTTGCGGTCAGATTATAGTTCCCTCTATAAAGATTTGTACCATCACTGCGGTAATCACCGCCGCCTAAGCTGTCGAGTGTCATCTCCAATGCATAGGATGCTGTCTGCAATTCATGCTTTACCAGTTTTCTGGCAACCACTGAACCGACCGAATGAATTGACACACCTGCAATCACTACAATCAAAATCAGCGGTATTAATGCCGTAATAAGAATCTTTGTCATCAGATTCAGTCCCTTTTTCTTCTCCAATACCCTGTCGTCCATCTCAAAGTCCTCCTTCGTTTATCCTGACTATTAATATTTATATTTTATTACAATCTGGATTAAAAAACAAGTAACAGAAGCTTTTTTTCGGACTATTTTCCTATGCCAATGCTTTCCTCTGAAGCCATTTTCCGCTTAAAAACCGCCAGCCAAACAGTGCTGATCTTGCACCCCAGTCTACAAACATGCCAATCCATATACCAAGTACACCCATCTGCAGCACGATGCCAAAGAAATACGAACTGCCGACACGGAATATCCA
>DYCW01000226.1 GCA_019417865.1 Ruminococcus sp.
CGGGAGATAATCGCCGCTCCGAAGCTTGGGTGGTCGACATAGGCATCGCCTATGAGGTAGACAAAGTCCGGCTGGGAGACACCGGTCTCCAGCAGTTCTTTTTTTGTAACTGGTAAAAAGTCCAGTGCCATACGGCGTTTCCTCCCATCTGAAAAATCATATTTTTATGATGTTACTTACGGTAGATTCCGCATTTTCCGTTCTTCCCACTGCTGTTTTGACATCAGCACCTTTCTTGGCTTTGCACCATTGTAGGGACCGATTACGCCCATTTTTTCCAGTTCGTCCATAATACGGGCGGCACGGGCATAGCCCAGGTTCAAATAACGTTGCAGCGAGGAAGTGGATGCCTGTCCCGCTTCTACTACAACGGCAATGGCTTCTTCCAGCATAGGATCTTTGTTGCTGAGGTCTGTATTGCTGCGTTCTCCCTTTATGACTGGAATATTCTGCTCAATTCCCTCTAATACCTGTGAGTCATAGTCGGTTTGTGCCTGTTGTTTGATGACGGCAACTGTTTTTTCAATTTCCTCTGTGGAAACAAAGCAGCCTTGTACTCGAATTGGCTTTGGCATACCATTCGGCAAATAGAGCATGTCGCCGTGTCCCAGAAGTTTTTCTGCCCCGCTGGTATCCAGAATGGTACGAGAATCCACCTGTGACATGACAGAAAGGGCAATCCGGCTTGGAATATTGGCTTTAATCAGACCCGTGATAATATCTGTCGTCGGCCGCTGCGTTGCAATGATCAAATGCATACCGGCGGCTCTTGCTTTTTGTGCCAGACGGCAGATGGCGTCTTCTACTTCCTTGGAAGCTGTCATCATCAGATCTGCCAACTCATCAATGGCAATGACAATCTGTGGCATTGGTGCAGCGTCTTTTTGCTGCTGTACCTTGCGGTTATAGTCTCCCAAATCACGGACACCATTGTCTGCAAAGGTTTGATAGCGTCGTTCCATTTCCTGTACTGCCCAATTCAGTGCACCGGCTGCCTTTTTTGGATCGGTGACCACTGGAATCAGCAGGTGCGGAATATTTTCATAAACCCGAAATTCTACAATTTTCGGGTCAATCAGAATCAGCCGCACTTCATCTGGTGTGGCATGGAACAGAATGCTCATAATGATGGAATTGGTGCAGACGGACTTACCAGAGCCGGTTGCACCAGCAATGATCACATGCGGCATTTTTGCAATATCACCAACGATGGCTTCTCCTGCAATGTTTCTGCCGACCGCAAATGCCAAGCGGCTCTGCGTTCCCTGAAAGGCAGGGGATTCCAAAATATCCCGCAGCATGACCACATCTTTTGCCGTATTCGGGACTTCAATGCCAATGGCAGATTTTCCCGGGATGGGGGCTTCAATGCGGACGCTCTGTGCCGCCAGACTGAGGGCAATGTCATCGGCTAAGCCGGTAATTTTGGAAACTTTGACGCCAGCATGTGGCTGCACTTCGTATCGAGTGACCGTTGGTCCACGCTGCGGTTCTTTGATATCCACCCCAACATGAAAATCGCTGAGTGTTTTCTGTAATTTTTCTTTATTGCTGTTTAATTCCCTTTGAATTTCCCGGCTGTTAGAGGAATTATGACCCTTTCTCAGTAGGGAGAGTTCTGGCAAGTGATAAGTAGGGGCAGCATCCTGTTCCTGCGGCCATACTGGGCTGACATCGTCCACCTGTTCTGTGGTTGGTGAAACGTTCAGATTAGAAACGGGATGATCCGCAGAGAATGCAGTTTCCTCGGCAGCGAATTCCTCTGCAATTGGAATATCAATGGGAAACGGTTCTATCAAGGGTTCTGTATTTTCTTCTGGTGTTGTTGTAATTTCTGCTGGGATCGGCGGAATCTGTTGTGTGTTTTCTATTTCTGAAGAAGCAATCTCTTCTTCCTCTCTTGCTTTTTTTCGGAATTTGGAGAAAAAACCATCTCCTTTTTCTGGTTCTTCTAGGTCCGGCACGTCCTCTTCTGAAGGCAGATCCTCCTTTGATGGGAACAGAAGATTACGGCAGGTTGCACCCAGTCTGTAAAACCATGTACCAAGGTCGTGCATATCCCATCCCATTAGCCACATAATGACCAGAAATAGGAGAATCAGCACACAAATTTTATCACCCGGGTTGCCGAGTATGGCAGAAAACGGATAGGCGACCACAATACTGATCGCACCGCCGTGAAAGAGTGGATTTTCTTTACCGGATGTATAGAAAAACTGAAAGGCTTCGATGATGTTTTTCGTTCGCAGTTCTTCGCCGAACCAAATCTGTATGGTGCCGCTGATGAGGATGGCAATGCCAATTCCATAGAGAAAATAAGTGCCGATGGACTGCGGACGGTGTTCTTTTGGTTTTTTCCCTTCTATGGTACGTTCCATAAAGAGGCTGGCGAGAAAAAATACAATCGGCAGCGTCAGTACAGATACGCCGAATACTCCCAGCAGGAGATTATGCATTCGTCGCCAGCCGGAAGAGCCGGGGATGAGAATGATCAGCAGTGACAGGACAGCAAGAACCATCATCAAAACAGACTTAAACTTGAGGTCAGCCTTTTGTTTTTCATCCAGTTCTTTTTTTATTTCTTTGCTGGCGGCATTTTTGATGTCAGCCGCATTCAGCTTTTGTGTATCCTGATTGTCACTGCTCTTTTTTCGCGGTGCACTTTTCTTTTTTTTCCCCACAGCAACCTTCCTTTCCTGTTACAGATTTATGGTGCAGACGCATCTGGATAACGAATCGGTGCGGCTTCGATCAACTGATACAAGCAGGAGATCGCATCATGCAGACCACCGAGCTGGTCGATCAGTCCTTCGGAAACCGCCTCCTCTCCAGTGAGAATGGAGCCGACATCGGTCGCAAGTGCGTCTGTACAATGCATCAAGGAAAGCAGCCGTTCGGATGGGATGTGACTGCACCGTGTAATAAATTCTGTAATACGATTTTGAATCTGGTTAAAATAAGCAAATGTCTGCGGTACGCCAACGACCAGACCGTTTGTACGGACGGGATGAATGGTCATCGTTGCAGAGGGAACAATGAAAGATCGTTTTGCACTGACTGCCAGCGGGACACCGATAGAGTGCCCTCCTCCTAGAACCAGGGAAACAGTTGGGGTTTCCATGCCAGCAATCATTTCTGCAATCGCAAGACCAGCTTCCACATCGCCGCCGACCGTATTGAGCAGAATCATCAGTCCTTCAATACTGCGATCCTGTTCAATTGCAATTAGAGCGGGAATGATGTGTTCATACTTGGTTGTCTTATTTTCGGACGGCAAAATATAATGCCCCTCTACTTGTCCGATAATGGTCAAACAGTGAATCAAATGCTTGGCGTTCTGCGGTCGGATGCTGCCGGTTTCCGCAATCAGATCCGCTTCCTGCAGCTGCTGTTCGGTCTCCGATTCAGGAGCGGGTGCTGCCGTGTGTTTTGTGGGAGCGGATGGATCTGTAAATTCTGACATAAAATATAACCGCCTTTCCGGAATGTTCTTTTTGCAAGATAGGATAACCGGAAAGCGTTTGAAATATGCAATATACCATTTTATTATTAAGCGGCGATACCG
>DYCW01000227.1 GCA_019417865.1 Ruminococcus sp.
GGCTGCAATCATATGGCTATGCTGTGTATGCAGTAGGCGGTTGCATAAGAGATACCTTGTTGCACAAACAGCCGCATGACTGGGACTTCTGCACCAATGCCACACCGGAGCAGATACAAGCGTGTTTCTTTGACGTTCCTTGTTTCCCCATTGGAATTCAGCATGGGACCGTCAGCATTTTGAAAAACGGAACAATTTATGAAATCACAACTTTTCGGCAAGAAAGTACTTATCAAGACCACCGTCATCCAGATAGTGTACAATTTACGACTTCTATTTATGCCGATTTACAGCGGCGGGATTTTACCATCAACGCAATGGCATATCATCCGCAGAGTGGCTTAGTAGATCCGTTTCATGGTGCGGCAGACTTGCAAAAAAAAATTCTTCGCTGTGTCGGCAATCCCTCAAAACGGTTCGAGGAAGATGCCCTGCGGATTCTGCGGGCAGTTCGTTTCGCTGCAGTCTATGGCTTGAAGATTACACCAGAAACCGCAGAAGCCATGCGAAAGACGGCAAATCTCCTACAATTTGTCTCTGCAGAACGGATTTTATCCGAATGTGACCGCATTGTTACAGCTTCCCATGCAGCAGCTATTCTTGCAGAAAATACTGCTGTTTGGTTTTCTATTTTCCCTGAACTGCAGCCGATGAATGGTTATTTGCAGCATCATCCAAGGCATCATCAGGATGTCTGGCAGCATAGCTTAACCGTTCTGTCGCACTGCGACCGAAGCGATTCGATTCTCTGCTGGGCGGCATTGCTGCATGACAGCGGAAAACCAGAATGTTTCACACAGGATGAGAACGGCATTGGTCATTTTTATGGGCATCCAGCAAACAGTGCGAAAAAAGCAGAACAAATTTGCATTCGGTTAAAAATGGAAAAGAAAAGAGCGGTTGCCATTGTTGAACTGGTCGACAGTCATGAAATGCAAATTCTGCCGAAACGGACATACTTATTACGTCTGCTCCGAAAACATGGCGTAGAACAGACGAAACGGCTGCTTTCTTTACGAAAAGCAGATTTACAGGCACAGGTATCTTCCTATGCAAAATCAGACTTGCAAAAAATACAGCAAATGAAGGCACTGTTAGAGGAAGTTTTACAGGAACAAGCTTGTTTTCAGCTGCAGGATTTGTGTATTCGAGGAAAAGATTTATTAGAATTGGGCATACCACAGGGGAAAGAAATCGGAACAATATTAAAAGCAACCTTAGAACAAGTGATAAACGGCACACTGCCAAATGAGAGAGAAACCTTGTTGCAATGGATACAGCAGACTCGAAATAGCAAATCTGTAACATGATTGCTGTATTGTTTATAGTATAGCATGGTTCACGAATTCTGTCAATAATTCCTGGCAGAAATCGATCTTCGTAAAAATGGATTTTAGCTTGTATCTATCGCAATCCACCACGAGTACACAAAAAAGTAATCCGTCGCTTTGTGTGGTGAATTTTTGTAT
>DYCW01000228.1 GCA_019417865.1 Ruminococcus sp.
ATGCCAACCTTGCCGCAGCCGGATGCTGTTTTACAAGCAGAAATCGAAACTGCCTTACAATTTTATTATGATACCACAGCTTCCAATCAGCTTTCGTTGATGAGCGTTTCTAACCTGTCACACAACAACCAAACCGAACCGGAAACAGAGATGAGCTGGAGCAGACCGCATTTCTTACAAAAGGATCAATTGACTGCATCTGAGCGTGGTACGGCAACTCATGCATTTTTGCAGTATGCTTCTTTTGAAGAGGCGGAAAAAAGTGCAGAAATGGCGTTACAAAAATTGGCTAAAAATGGTTATCTGACGCAGCAGCAGGCAGACAGCATCCGTTTGCCGGATCTGCAACGTTTTTTCCAGAGCGAGTTGTATCAGAGAATCCGGCGTTCGCCGTTGGTATTGCGAGAGAAAAAATTTCTGGTGCAGTTTGACTTGCTGCGGCAGCAAATGCATGGAGAAGAATGGGAGGCCTTGAAACAACAGCACAATCCGGACAGTATGGTCAAGGGCATCATCGACCTTGCTTTCTGGGAGCAAAACGGTTTTGTGCTGGTGGATTATAAAACAGACACTACAAATAATATGCAGCTCTTGGCAGATCGCTATCGAATGCAGCTGCATTTATATCGGTTGGCATTAGAAGGCATTACAGGGGAGAACGTACGGCAATGCTGCTTGTTCTCTACTTATACTGGAAATGTTGTTTTGCTTTGAAAGGAGACAGCAATGGAAGCATCTTTGACAAATATACGCTATGTGCGTTCGCTTTTGGATCGGCATGGGTTTCATTTTTCCAAAAAATTAGGACAAAATTTTCTTATCAATCCAGAAGTATGTCCAAGGATTGCAGAGATGGGTCATGCCGCTGCTGGACATGGTATTTTGGAAATTGGAACGGGAATCGGAACATTGACCAAAGAACTGGTCAAGCGAGCTGAGAAGGTAACCGCAGTGGAAATAGACCAGCGGCTGTTTCCAATTTTAGAGGAAACTGTCGGACAGTATCCAAATCTGCATATCATTCATCAGGATATTTTAAAGTGTGACATTCCCGCTCTGCTGGAAGAAGAATTTGGTGACCTGCCGGTTTCTGTCTGTGCCAATCTACCGTATTATATTACTGCACCGATTTTAATGCACTTGCTGGAAAGCCGTGCAAAACTGGAAACGATTACAGTTATGGTACAGAAAGAAGTTGCTGAAAAATTGACAGCACCGGTTGGTACACGGGAAGCTGGTGCCATTACCGTTGCAGTACAGTATTATGGTACTGTGAAACAATTGTTTTCGGTTTCACGAGGCAGTTTTTTACCGCCTCCAAATGTAGATTCAGCTGTCATACAAATTCAACTTGGAACACCGTATGATGAACAGGTTGCAGATGAAAAGCATTTCTTCCGTATGGTACGCAGCGGCTTTTCTCAGCGACGGAAAACGCTGGTCAATGCCCTGTCTGCAACGATGGGATATGATAAAGCAGCAATTATAAGTGCATTGCAGATATGTCAGCTGCCGGAGACTATTCGTATGGAGTCGCTAACGATGGAACAGCTTTTACTGCTGCACCGTGTACTGCTGGAACAGTTCTTGTAATACAGGGAATCGGTACATTTTTCAGTTCCATTTTTCTGTTTGCAGAAAACTTTCGAAGTTCCTGTTAAATTTTCAGGACTTACCACTTGCAAACAGAACAGAAATATAGTATAATATGAGATACCAAGGGAATAAAAGCGGAATGCTGTCGGTATTTTGCTGGAATTGGTTAATGAATAGCGAATTACAACAAAGAGAAAGGGGACTGACGTACCTATGAATCAAACAGAAATTGCACCACATAGAATGCCGATGGTTGCAATGCGTGGAGTTGTCATATTTCCCAAAATGGTAATGCATTTCGATGTGGCAAGGGAAGCCTCTATCCATGCAGTCAATGCCGCCTATGCATCAGATCATCAGCTGTTTCTGGTTGCACAGCGGGAGATCTTTACAGAAGAACCGAATGAAAAAGATTTGTATGAATTCGGTGTTATTGCAGAAGTACGCCAGGTATTAAAAACACCAGATGGTGTGATGCGAGTATTGGTGGAAGGAATCAAAAAAGCACGCCTTTGTACGATACAGAAGCAAGATACCTTTCTGACTGCAGAAGTAAAGCCAGTCACATACAAAAGCCGTGCAAAAATAGATGATGTGGAATTGACAGCAATGATGCGTTCTCTTAGAGAACTGTTTGAACAGTATTGTGATTTTTTCCCAAGAATGCCAAGAGAGCTGGTCATTTCTGTACTCTGTCAGGATGATCCATACGAATTGTTTAACAACATCATTTTTAATATCAATCTGGACTATCGGCAGAAACAGGATTTGTTGGAGGAGAATCATATTCTCAAGCGGCTGGGAATGCTTTATGCCATGTTGCAGCGAGAGATTGAAGTGCTAAATCTGGAACGAGAAATTCAGGAGAAGACAAAGGAGAGTATGGATCGCTCTCAGAGAGAGTTTTATCTGCGGGAACAGATGCATATTATTGAGGAACAGCTCGGAGAAGCGGATGATGAACAAGAAGATGCACTCGAATACATCACGAGAATTAAGGAACTGAAGCTGGAAACGTCCACTGAGGAAAAACTGATAAAGGAAGCGGAACGACTCGGCAAACTGCCGCCGGCAACGCAGGAATCCTTTGTCATTCGCAATTATTTGGATATCATTTTAGA
>DYCW01000229.1 GCA_019417865.1 Ruminococcus sp.
GATCAAAGGAGGGCGTGCAAAAAATGGAAATTGTAATCGTTTGTCTGGTCGCTTGCGTCGTTGGCTTAGCCGCCGTATTATTTACAAATCATGTAGCAACCAAAAAAGGCTATGACAAAGGCGTAGAAGACGGCATTCAGCAACGAAAGCAACAGGCAGAGGCAGAAATTGGCTCTGCTGAAAAAGAAGCGGCTCGTGTCATTCACGATGCCAAAAAAGAAGCAGAACAGCAAAAGAAAAGTGCGTTAGTCGAAGCAAAGGAAGAAATCTACAAACTGCGTTCGGAAGCGGAAAAAGAAATCAAGAGTCAGCGTTCGGAAGTCAGCCGGCTGGAACGTCGGGTTCAGCAAAAGGAAGAATCCCTTGATAAAAAAATGGACAATCTGGAACGCAAGGAAGAAAGCGTTGCCCGCAAGCAGAAAAATGTAGAAGAATGTCTCGCAGAGGCAGAAGCCATCAAAAAAAGTCAGATGGATGTTCTGGAACGCATTTCAGAATTTACCAGAGAGCAGGCAAAGGAATACATTCTGCAAAATCTGGAAAATGAACTCGTACATGAAAAGGCGATGAAAATCACCCAATACGAACAGCAGCTCAAGGACGAGTGTGAGGAAAAAGCACGCAATTACATTTCGCTTGCCATTGCCAAGTGTGCATCCGATCAGGTTTCAGAGACGGCTGTTTCTGTTGTCCCGCTGCCAAATGACGAAATGAAGGGCAGAATCATCGGTCGGGAAGGGCGGAATATCCGGACATTGGAAACCCTCACTGGAGTGGATCTGATTATTGATGACACACCGGAAGCCATCACGCTTTCCTGCTTTGACCATGTCCGCCGTGAAGTGGCACGGATTGCATTGGAAAAATTGATTGCAGACGGCCGCATTCATCCGACCAAGATTGAAGAAATGGTCGAAAAGGCAAAACGAGAGGTAGAACACCACATTCGCCAGGAGGGCGAACGTGCCGTTCTGGAAACCAACGTACACGGTATCAACAATGAGATGATCAAGCTGCTCGGTCGGCTGTACTATCGTACCAGCTATCGGCAGAATGTGTTGAATCACTCTATCGAAGTGTCCAAGCTCTGTGGCATTCTGGCTTCTGAACTGGGACTGGATGCCAATCTGGCACGTCGTGCCGGTTTGCTGCATGATATTGGTAAGGCACTGACCGCTGAAATCGAAGGTTCTCATGTACAAATCGGTGTCGATGTCTGCAAGAAGTACAATGAGAATCCGGAAGTGATTCATGCAGTGGAGGCACATCATAATGATGTAGAACCGAAAACTGCCATTGCCTGTATCGTACAAGCTGCGGATGCGATTTCTGCAGCACGTCCGGCAGCCCGGAGCGAAAACTATGAAAATTACATCAAGCGGCTGCAAAAACTGGAAAGCATTTGTTCTTCCTATGACGGCGTAGAAAAGTGCTATGCATTGCAGGCAGGCCGTGAAATTCGGGTAATGGTCGTTCCGGAAAAAATCAATGACGAAAAGATGGTACTCATTGCACGGCAGATTGCCAAGCAGATTGAGACAGAAATGGATTATCCGGGGCAAATCAAGATCAACCTTATCCGGGAAAGCCGTGTTGTGGATTACGCAAAGTAAGGCTCCCATTGTTCAACAAAACAGAACCGCACATCCTTCACAGGATGTGCGGTTTTTGTTCGTCTATATCAAATTTTCTCTCATTCTGTCTCAGGTACAGTGGTTTCTGCCACTGTTTCTTCATCGGATGCAGTGGTAACGGCGGCATCTGCTGCAACAGGATCCCCAATGTATTCCAAATCCTCCGGTTGGAAGGTGTAGCTAATCAGCTTAGAACGGTCTTTGTTGTCGCTCGTTCCGCCTGCCAAAGGCGTGTACAGCAAGGTTGCCTCCTTGTAACCACGGTACATCTCTGCACCAATATAACCTGTCACCGTCTCACCTGCCGGGATTTCATCCACAAACATTTCTGCATCGCTGCCAAACTGCTTGTAAACGCTGGCAATTGCCTTTGCAGAAAATGCCTCTGACGGCTTTCCGTCAATCTCCATTTCACAGGTCTGTGAGAAGTTTGCAGCAATCGGTGCATCGGTATTATTTGTTACCGTAAACGAGAAGAAAATAATATCTGACGGATAGCCATTTCGGACGTTCTCAAACGAAGAGCTGTAAACGCCGTTCAAGGTCACCGTTGCACCATCTACTGTCTGCTCTGTTCCGATTTCCCCAGGCAAAATGGTGGTGGCAATGGTTGTTACACCAACCCCTGCATTTTTCTTCGTGCCACTGTCTTCTTTGTCTGCACAGCCGCTGCCGAACAGTAACAACACTGCCAGTGTGCTGCATAATAAAAAACGATTCTGTTTCATAATAGAATCCTTTCTGTAATCTGTCATAGAATTGAAATAAAGGGGCTTGCCCCGTCATACAACAAGCAGTCAGGGCGAATGCCCTACAATCTCAGGAGAGGATTCCCTTCTAAAATTGGAAATGCAACCCGTCGCCTTAGAGACGGAGGACATTGACTGCGATTATATTAACTGCAAAATTGCAATCCTATATCATTAAAAGCAAAGGCCGCACTTGCACAGTCAGACCGGCAAGGCGGCTTTCGCAAAAAATTAGTCCTCTACAATTGCCTGAACCGGGCAGGTATCTGCACAAGAACCACAGGAGATGCAAGTATCTGCATCGATTACATAAGTGCTATCGCCTTCCTTGATTGCATCAACTGGACATGCGTCTGCACAAGAACCACAAGAGAGACATGCGTCTGTAATTTTATATGCCATGATTGTTTCACCTCCGGAAACCAAATTTTCACAGGACTTCCCTGTACAGTTCTCATTATAACAGATTCCCCTATGAAATGCAAGTGGTTTTCCATGGAAAATAAAAAGTTTTTTACAGTGAAATACACAAACGCACGCTTTTCCAATCAGGGCTATTCTGCGATATGTTCCAAAGCCTGCTGAAAAATGGTATAAATATGGTCATCTGCCAATGCATAAAAAATAGACTTGCCCTCTCGCCGGCTGCTAACCAGACGTGCCTGCTTCAAAATCCGCAGTTGATGTGAAATGGCAGACTGTGTCATCCCAAGCTGATTGGCAATCTCCTGTACACAAGTCTCCTGCTGAAATAGTGCAAATAAGATCCGGACTCTTGTCGGATCGCCAAACACTTTAAATAATTCTGCAATGCCTTGCAGGGCTGGATCATCTGGTGCAAGTATATCGGACGGATAAGATTCGGGCATAAACAGCACCTCCCTTTCTGTTCGATTCTGATAAAATCATACTACCTTAATCATACGCAATTTTCCGGTGTTTGTCAATCCCCATTTTTCTATTTCATTTGCGGGTTTTATTTTGTAAAATACAGCCTGCACTCCCCATTGTCACAAAAACCCACATTAAAATTTAGCAATTGTATACAAATTGTTTTGCATTTTAGGGTTCTTATTTCAGCACTTTGTGCTATAATATCTTATATGATGTAAACAGAAAGGGGGGAGCATTATGCAAAAAACGATTTCTCAAATAGAATCAGAAGCAGCCTGTCAGAATAGCACAGAATCCACTTCCGATCAACTTTATCAAACCGCATTTACATCTTGGCAGCAAGATACAGAGAATATTTTTTCTTTTTGCCCACCAAATCCGAATCCACAGACAGTCTTTCTGGAGGGGATCGGGATGCAGAAAGAAGATCCCGCCATCTTAGAACGGCGTGCTTTACAGCGAATTTCCAATCACTTTGGCATTCTGTTTTTACACCAACTCCTGGTTCCCTATTTCATCATACTGGTTTGCATTCTTCTCTTTTCTTTTACCAGCACACCCCTTTCTTATTCCCTGCATGATATGGTTTTGTACGGTTCCGATGGTGCCGTTTTGATTACCATCATTCTTCAAACGCTTTTCCGCTTTGGTGTTCCGCTGTTTATCGCAGCCCATAAGATGAAAATGCCGAGGGAAGTTACATTTTGTCATCAAGACGCCCCAATCTCAGCATGGCTGCGTACAGCTGCAGTCACGCTTTGCATTTTCTCTGTATTTGGCGGCGTGCTCATGTGTTTTCCGGAAACCATCATTCAAGTCCTGACTCTTGGCACACTGTCACACTCCATTCTTTGTATGGAACCCCCCTATCAATTGACTTATTTTCTCTTTATCCTGTTATGCCGTCCTATTTTTGAAACCATTCTCTATCATGGCAGTATGCTGCATGTACTGCGGCAGTTTGGCGATGATACAGCAGTCCTACTGACAGCAATTTTTTCTGCTATGATGTCGGAAAATCTGCTCACTGGCATCTCTGCCTTTGCGTTATCGCTGCTGGCTGGAAGAGAAATTTTGCGGCATCAAAATATACTAATCAGTCTATTTGCACGCTATATTTATTATATACTCATTTTCTTTGGATTTCATATTTCTATTTTCCAGAATGATGTACCACTTCCGGGACGAAATATTGCTGTCATCCTCATCGGTATGATCGGGATGCTGCTCTGTATCCTGTTGCTTTGGAAAGCTCCATTTAAAGGCAAAAAACGATTTCAATCCATTCGTTCTACAGGAAAATGCTGCCTAACGTTCTTAATTCAAGCCAACTTGATGACATTTTGCATGTTTGTCGCATTTGCACTTCTCATTGTTACATCAATACTGTAATGCTGCCATACGGAGGAGCCATCATGGAAAAAATTCCACATACACCACAGAAAATCTATATGCAGCGTGCCTTGGAGCTAGCAAGACATGCTGCCACACTGGGAGAAGTCCCAGTCGGTGCTGTTATTGTGCATAAACCCACCAACCGCATTATCGGAGAAGGCTGGAATTTACGGGAATCCGGTAAATCACCGCTGGCACATGCAGAAATTATGGCAATCGACCAGGCAAGCCGGACACTGGGGGGATGGCGGATTATAGACAGTGCCATTTATGTGACGCTGGAACCCTGTCCCATGTGCTGTGGTGCAATTTTACATGCACGACTGGACGATTTGATCTTCGGTGCATATGACCCAAAAGGCGGTGCTGTGATGTCAGTAGAGTCGATGTTTTCCCTGCCATACAACTATAAGCCACAAATTACAGATGGTTTCTTGAAAGAAGACTGTGCCGCTTTACTGACGGATTTTTTCCGGCAACTGCGGGAACAGAAAAAGCAAGCAAAAAAAGGAAGCTAAGGAAGTTTCGGAAAAAGTAACCTACCCACCAAATTCCCTAAAATAGAATAAAATATCGGGCTGAAAGGATCCTATTTTGATCCCCTCAGCCCTTTTTCACTATAACAAAATACCTTAATGTGCGTTAAATTCTATTGATACCAACCACAAACCGTGCCGACGAAAACGCTACGCTGTTCGCCGTTTGGCAAATGAGATGGATTTATCGAATTTACGTTCCTTACACCGTATACCCTGCTGCCCGAAAACCGTCAATCACATCACCTAAAATAGCTGCATTGGTAGCGGAAACCGAGTGGAGCAGCAAGATCTCTCCGCCGTGTGCTGTGGAGAGCAGCGTTTCATAGGCTTCACCTGTATCCGGCTGTGCGTCTGTCTTCCAGTCTACATACGCACCGCTCCAGAATACCGTTTGATACCCGGCATCCTTTACCCACTGCAATGCCTGTTCGGAATATTCTCCGCAGGGACAGCGAAAATATTGCATCTCATAATCATACGTTTGCAGTACATAATCATGCAAAGATTGAATTTCTTCCATTGCCTCTGCCTGTGTGCAGTTTGGCAGACTGGCATGTGTCATACCATGATTGCCGAGTACATGCCCCTCTGCAATCATCCGCTGTACCAAAGCCGTTTCCTTTTTGGCATAGTCACCAGTCAGGAAAAAAATCGCCGTCACTTGCTTCTCTTTCAGCGTGTCCAAAATTTGTGCGGTATAGCCGTTCTCATACCCCTGATCAAAGGTAAGGATAATCCGGCTGGTATCCGGTGTTGTGGCAAACGCACCGTATGCCGCATATTGTTCATTAAAAGAAAGGGCATCCAACGGGCAATTATGACTGTCCGTTGCCTTTCCCTGTCCATAGCCAATACAAGCCGTATCCAACGCTGCTGTTTGCAGCGGTACGCTGTACAGCAACAGCAGGCTACAGCATCCGGCAATGATTTTTTGCAATTTCATACATTGCCCCCTTTGCAGCCGTTCGGCTGCACAAATAGGATACGCCGAAATGCAACCGCTATCCGTGGAAAGTCCTTGCAGCACAACAGACATATCCAACCCAAATAAAAACGCCGGTGTCCTGCGACCCGGCGTATCCAAAACAACCCCTGTCAGCTTGTACGCCGCACTTGGGGTGCTTTTTCTTTTCGCTTTCCCCGAGCAAATTTCCTCTGACTCCTGTACAAAGTCAAATGACAGGAAAATGCTTCCAAGGGACTACGTTAATCGTTCAAATACGATTTTACCAACGTTTGCAAAAGTTCATCCCGATCAATTCGGCGGATCAAACTGCGTGCATTGTTGTAGGTGGTTATGTAGGTCGGATCCTCTGACAGAATATAACCTACAATCTGGTTCACCGGATTGTATCCCTTTTGCACCAATGCATCATAGATGATGGTGAGATTTTTTTTCATTTCAATTTCTTTTTCGTCATTAACAGAAAATGTCATGGTCTTATCATACATAACTGATCCCCTCCTTATGGTGATTCTTATATTATACCGGAATCTGCGGCATTTTACAAGGGCTTTCTTAAATTTTTCTGTTTTGTATCGTTTACAACATTCTTTTTTGTATAATCTGCTGAATTCTTCGATTGCTTTCTATTTTTTCCGCAGAGGTACTTAAAATATGGAAGTCTGCCTTTGGATTATGTACTCCCCTTTTTTTCAAAAGGGGAGTCTGTTTCCACTGCAAAAGAAAACAGAAAAAAGGCTGGTGACGGCTTTATTCGCAGCAGCCGCTCCGCTTTACAAATGAAAAGCAGTCTGTACATTCCGGAACGGTCGGATTCTGCTCATGTGTGCCGACTGTAATACAGTTCAGGCTGCAATAATTTTCGGTACCCATATTGTGCTTACACTGGGTAACGGAACAGCGGATGTGATCATTTTTCTTCATTTCCATGATACATTTCCTCACTTTTCACTTTGTTTGTTCCGAAGGGAACAATGCTATTATTGCCGGATGCGAAGCAATTATACATGACAACTGTTTTTTATGATGTATCTGCAAAACATAATAGATTCCAATTCTGTTAAAAATGAATATTTGCAGCAGGTTCAAGACTTTGACAGCAGTCGTATGACATCCAATTTTGAAAAACCTGCCGTTTATTTTAGAAACACCGAATAACAATGCCGAATATGTCGTGAAAATCACACAACTGTGGGAACTGGCAGATGACACCTTGTTTTTTTCCAAAATCAAAAAATTTTTTCAAAAACCCCTTGACAAAATTAGAAAAATGGTGTACTATGTAGATAGTGCACTAATAAACATGGGAGCTTACTGCTGTGTACTACAAAGGAAATTGGAAAAAGTACATTGCTTATATGTCAACAGAACCATTCTACTATGATGATATGCGGATTCAAGATGTAAAGACCTTCCACAAGGATTTCTTTGCCGATTTCGACCCGAAGCTACTTGACCACCTGCTGACATGTATGGAGCTAACACCAAACTTAAAAATGCAAGCATTGCCCTCTAGTTAGCAGCAATTAGCTTGACTTTTTAAAAAAAACATGATATAATAAAAACGGACGCTTTACAAATTATCAATTTTTTTGTATGAAAGGAATATTATTATGGACGATTTCACAACCAATACACCCCCGGAGGATCAAACCGGCTTTGCACCGCCGCAGCCGGATGCTTCCACGCAAAACAATGCAGCTGCTCCGCAGCAGCCAGAGACAAGTAACCCATTCCAGCAAGTACCGCCTGCTCCGGAAACCAGTTCTATTCCGCCGCAGTCGACAGCAACCGGTTCGTTCCAACAAACACCGCCGCCGTTTCAGCAGCCGGATTTTAACAATTTTGACATACAAAACGGTCAGATCACAGGTGCACAGCCAAAAAAGAAGAGAAAGGGCTGGAAAGTAGCTGTCATTTCTGTGGTCAGTGCTGTTGTAGTACTGGGTGCCGCCAGCGGTGTTGCCTACGCTGCCAGTGATACGGTAAAAAACTTTGTCAAGATGAACATGGGCAGTGAAGACAACTACTATGAATGGGTTGTCGAAAAAAATACCAAGGACTGGGGCCGCAGTGTTTCCGAAAGCTATGAAAAAAGTATTGCACGCTCCAGAAAAGAACCACAGTCTGATCTTTCTATGAACATCACCCTCAGTCAGGAAGCACAGGATCTGCTGGAACAGGAACTTTTCGCAGATTCCAACGAAACCATTCAGCTTTCTTCCGCTACCATCGCTTGCAGTGGAAAAGTAGAAGCAGAGAAACTGGGCGGCAAACTGACGATCACACTCAATGACACACAGGTATTAGAGGGCAACGCCGTTATGGATGCCAGCAACCTGTATGTACAAATTCCATCTATCTCTGACCAGTATCTCTCCATGTCGCTGGAAGATGCGATTTCCACAGCAGAAGCTGACGCAAATGTTTCCATCGGCACATCATTTGATGTTTCTTCTTTCTTTGTAACACCCGATGTACTGGAAGAGCGGCTTTCACCGTCTGACTTGAACGATCTGTTCCAGCGGTACGGCGAAGTTCTGGCAGACAGCGATGCAAAAATCGCTATTTTAAAGGACCAGAACCTGTCCATTGATGATACCAACTTCTCCTATACGGCACTGGAAGCCACCTATGCTGGCAATCACTTGCAGAATATTGCAGAAGATCTACTGGAAGAATTGAAGGAAGATAAGACCATCTCACACTACCTGGCAGAATCCGGTCTGATGACAGAAGACGAATACAAAAACACCTTGCAGCGTACATTGTATGAAATCCGCAACGATCCAGCCACC
>DYCW01000023.1 GCA_019417865.1 Ruminococcus sp.
GCCAGCTTGACCGCAGTCGCCTGCGGCGTGCAGTCCTCTCCTGCCTTTGAAAAATAGTTCTATTTTCACAACAATCTACATAAAATAAAATAGACAAAATATCTCAAGGAAAAAGAGGAACTGCTCTATGAAATCAGACCGCAATGCATCTACTGCAAACCTACATCATAACCTCATCTTAGAAGACAGAGCCAATATGAACCTCTCCGGTGTCACGGATGTCGACTGCTTCGATGAACGCACCATCCGTCTCTATACCCAGCTCGGTGAACTCGTCATCAAAGGCAGAAATCTGCATATTGACTCGGTCAGCGTGGAAACCGGCGATATGCGAATCTCTGGCGATGTCTGGTCGCTGCAATACGGCGACAGAGACCGCAAAGGGCCGCTCTCTGCCCTCGGAAAGCTCTTCCGATGATACAAATCCCAGAAACCTATTTCACAGTACAGGAACAAACCACGCTCTTCCTCTATGCCTGCCTGCTCGGTCTGCCGGTTGGTCTATTCTTTGATACCTTCCGCATCCTGCGGGTAATCTTTCCGCACCATATGGTTGCCATCATGCTGGAAGACATCTTGTTCTGCTTCGGGTGTGCAGTGCTGCTGGCGTCCTTTACGGTGACCGCCTGCCGTGGAGAATTTCGGCTGTTTTATCCCATGGGAATGCTGCTGGGCAGTCTTGTGTGGCGGTTTCTGTTCGGCAACCCCCTTCTAAAAATTGTCCGCCGAACTGCCGCTGGCATTCGCAAATTTTTATCCCATCTGCTGCATCCTGTCACAGCACTTTTTGCACGATTACAATGTAAAATCAAGCAAAGTTTTCGTCAAATTATACAAAATATCAAAAATAAGAAAAAAAATCCGCACTTGCACTTGATTGCAGACCACCATTTGTTGTATAATAAAAGAAAACAAGATCAGGAAGTGAATCAGAATGTCCGGTACCGCAAAACAAAACCGTCTGCAACAGCGAAGAAAAAAACCAATCCTAAACGACGCCGTGCAGTACAACCAGCCGGAAACCGCAGTCAAAAACGAAAGAGGAAAGTTTCTCTTTAAACTGCTCATTCGTGCCACTATCGTACTTGCACTGATTGGCTGTACTGCTAGTATTATTTCTTTGCAATCCAGCATTGCAGAGCGAAAAGCAGAACTGGCGGCACTCCGCAGTCAAGCAGAAACCTATGAAACCGAAAATGAAGATCTGGAACGCATTCTAAACAGCGGTGACATTGATACCTTTATGGAACGGCTGGCTCGGGAGGACTATGGCTATGCCTATGAAGATGAGTACCGTTTTTATGATACATCCAGAAATTAGCCCGCTCTGCGGCATTGCAGAGAAATTTTAAGAGCAGGGGGACTTTAGCGTTACATGCAATTAGAAATCGGATCAATCTACAAGGGTACCGTAAAGCGGATTACCAACTATGGTGCATTCATTACCATTCAGCCGGATCCATCTTCACAGAACACTGTCACAGGGATGGTACATATCTCGGAAATTTCCAACCGGTTTGTACAGGATATTCATGAGTTTGTCAAAGAAGGACAGACCGTTTCTGTCAAGGTCATTGGCATACAGGATAATAAAATCAGCCTGTCGATGAAACAAGCGGAACAGCAGCAGACAGAACAAAATTCCCGTCCGCAGCAACGTGCTCCCAGACGGGAACGGCCAAACGTATGGCAGCCTAAATCCAAGCCGCCAGCGTCCGAACTCTCCTTTGAAGATATGCTCAGTCAGTTTAAACAAAACAGTGAAGAACGGATCTGTGACATCAAGCGAAACACAGAGCGAAAAAACCGTACCAGAAGAAAGTAACCAGTTGAGCCGGCTTGACCGCAGTTCATCCACCTGCTTTTTCTGCGAAAAAGCTGTCCTCTACAAAAAACGACAAATCCTTTCGCATATTACGACTGCTGGTGCATTCGCTCAAGGTTTTTTGACACACCTGATATAGACAGAATTAACGCATATGCAACAACCCCCTTGCGGAAGAAAGCACCGCAAGGGGGTTGTTCTTTTCAGAGTTTGGGAGTTTTTAGCAAGCATAAAACCAGTTGTTTTATACGGCTGTTGCTTTTTGCAGCCGGAACACACGCTGGTAAGCCGTCAGTGCAATCGGCAGCAGAATAAAGAGCAGCGGCAGATCAATGCCCAACTCAATCACATTTTTCGCTGTTCGTGCGACAATGGCTGCACCGTATGCCTCCTGCGGAATAAAACCATAGTGCATATTCAACTTGGTGTTAATCAACAGGTTAATCACCACAACATCCAGCAGCCGAGCGATGATCGCACGCAAAAACAGCGTGACATCTCGCTCCTTTCCGGTTTTGTTGTTCCGGAATTGAATGCTGTGTCCGTTCATCTTATAGTACAGACACAGCCCATAGATCAAGCCCTGCAAGCCGCCGACCAGCACATACGCCGGCAGAAATCCGCCGGATGGATGTACAAGATACCCCACAATATCACAGGCGAAACCAGCAGCCAGTCCCATGCAAGGACCGAACAACATACCAATGACTGCAATAGCAAGAAATGCAAAATTCAACTTGACAAATTGCAGGTCGATGGAAAATGCCTCAATCATCATGGAAACGGCAATGAACAATGCCGTGATCGTCAAGCTCCGCAGTTTCGTAAACTCCTTCGCAGACTCGGTGAAACAAGAAAAAATGCCTTTCATGAAAAAATACCTCCTTGAATTTAATGCCTTGTGCATATAAGGAGCTTTCATGGAAGGCTTCTTAGATGCAGTCAGCGGGATGCGAAAACGATACCGCAAGCTTTGCTTTTCGTTCCAGCAGCAACTCCCCGTCTGCCGGACACTTAACGCATCGTTTCCTACTCTGAAAATGCAATCTATGAAAAATAGAATCGCCTTGAAAATGGGGTTCTGCAAGCCATCTGCCATGTTGCACACGGCTTGCAGGGGCAAGATTCTATCCAGTTGTCTTTTTTATCACTGCTTATTTCGCAATCAGCCGCACCCGAATCACACCATCAATGGCACGAATCTGTTCCAGCATAGCCTCTGTCACCGTTTCCGGAATATCCAGCATGGTATAGGCATAGGATTGCCGGCTGGCATTGACCATATTCTCAATGTTCACACCCGCATTTCCAGCAACCGCAGTGACGGCAGAAATCATCGCCGGTACATTCTGGTGCAGAATGCAGACCTTATTGCCGACTGCCTGCATCTCTGCATTTGGCAGGTTCACACTGTTGCGGATGTTGCCGGTTTCCAGATAGGAAATCAACTCTTCCGCAGCCATGCTGGCACAGTTTTCCTCACTCTCTGGCGTAGAAGCTCCCAGATGTGGTGTTGCTATAATGCCTTCTGCATGGCAGGTCTTTGCATTCGGGAAATCGGTGCAGTAGCAGGCAACCTTGCCGGAAGCCAGTGCTGCCAGCATGTCATCATCGTTTACGAGTTCGCCCCGTGCGTAATTCAGAATCCGCACGCCGTCTTTCATCTTGCCGATGGTTTCTGTGTTGATCATACCCTTAGTGTCGTTGTTGAACGGCACATGAATGGTCAGATAATCCGCAGCCGCATACACACCATCTGCATCCTTGACAATCTTCACTGCCGGATTCAAACGCAGAGCTGCTCCGACAGACAGGAATGGGTCGGTACCAACAACCTGCATGCCCAATGCGATCGCAGCATTGGCAACCAGTGCACCAATGGCACCCAAACCGATAATCCCCAGCGTCTTGCCCTTCAGCTCCGGACCAGCAAACTGGCTCTTTCCTTTTTCTACCAGTTTCCCAATCCCTTCTTCGTGTTCGAGAGACTGTGCCCAGGCGATTGCCTGCGGAATCTTTCTCGAAGAGAGCAGCAGACCAGTCAGCACCAGTTCTTTTACAGCATTGGCATTGGCACCCGGTGTGTTAAACACACAGATACCAGCTTCTGCACAACGATCGACCGGAATGTTGTTCGTACCGGCACCGGCTCTGGCAATCGCCAACAGGTTGCTGCCAAATTCCATATCGTGCATGGCAGCACTTCTGACCATAATGGCATCCGGATTTTCAGCGGTATCTGTCACCGTATAGCAAGCAGCATCGAACCGCTTGGTGCCGGCAGCAGAAATTTTATTTAATGTTTGAATGGTATACATGGTAATTCGTCCTTTCCCTGTGCCCTATGTCAGGCGTTTTCTGCCTCAAACTGCTTCATGAATGCAACCAGTGCCTCCACACCGGCAACTGGCATTGCATTGTAGATGGAAGCCCGCATACCGCCAACAGAACGATGTCCTTTGAGGTTCTCCAGACCGGCAGCCTTTGCCTCAGCCACAAACTTGGCATCCAACTCCTTGTCTCCCGTTACAAACGGTACATTCATCAAAGACCGGTCTTCCTTGCGAACCGTGCCCTTGAACAGCTTACTCTGATCAAGATAGTTGTACAAGATGGCAGCCTTTTCTTCGTTCCGCTTCTGAATGGCTTCCAGACCACCCATCTTCTTGAGCCACTTGAATACCTTACCACAGATGTAAATGCCATATGCCGGCGGTGTATTATACAGAGACTTTGCGTCCGCCTGTGTCTTCCACTTGAGCATAGTCGGCGTATTGGCAATTGGGGTTTCCTCTGGAATCAGGTCTTCCCGAATAATCATGATGACCACGCCAGCCGGACCGATATTCTTCTGCACACCGCCCCAGATGACACCATATTGAGAAACGTCCACCGGTTCACTCAGGAAGCAGGAGGAAACATCTGCCACCAGCGGCTTGCCCTTCGTATTTGGCAGGGTTTTAAACTTTGTGCCATAAATCGTATTGTTCTCACAGATATAAACATAGTCAGCGTCCGGACTAATCGGCAAGTCAGAGCAATCCGGAATATAGGAGAAGGTTTCATCCTCAGAGGAAGCAATCTTCACTGCCTTTCCGTATTTCTGGGCTTCCTGATAGGCTTTCTTTGCCCATTGCCCTGTTACGATATAATCTGCAACGCCGTTTTTCATCATATTCATCGGAATGGCAGAAAATTGTTGGGATGCACCGCCTTGTAAAAACAGAACCTTATAGTTATCCGGAATGTGCATCAGATCCCGCAGATCCTGTTCTGCTGTATCAATGATCTCCTGAAATGCCTTGGAACGATGGCTCATTTCCATGACTGACATGCCAGTACCATTGTAATCCAGCATTTCTTCTGCCGCTTCCCGCAGTACCTCCTCCGGCAAAACAGCAGGACCAGCACTAAAGTTATAAACTCGCTTCATTCGTTTTCCCTCCATCACAGATTTCAAACACAGATTGTTGCTGCATTTGTTATGAAATATACACGCTTCGGGATAAAAGCCCCGACACATATCCCTATTATACGCTTTTTTTTGCAATGTGTCAATAGAATGCCCTGTGAACTTCCAAAAATCCGACACAAACCGGAAAATCCCCCTCTGATAAAGGGGGATTGGTTCCTTGCGTCTTTTTCATTTTGCGATATCAGCAGTCTGTCTGCTTTAGATTTTTAGCCAAGAATGTAGTAGGCACCATCTTTTTCTACCATCATCAGGTCATAACCTTCCATAACAGTCTTTTCTTCACCGCCGTCTACCGTTCCCTTCATGGTAAAGGCAACAACCAATGCATTGTCTACATCTTTCTTTACTTCATCCGTAAAGCCCTCGCCTAGCAGCTCCTCATAGATATGCAGGTACTGTGTCGGCAGGTCTTCCGTTGCTTCGGTTTCCCCTTCGCTGTTGGTGGTTGCTTCTACGCCCTCTGTCGTAGATGGTCTAACAGAAACGCCAGTAATCACCAAATTGTCGCCGCCTGCATTGTCCAGCAGGGTTTGATGCATTTGCTCCATTGTCGTTTCCATACCATAATCGTAATTGTCCTGCAACCAGCTGTTGTAGACATTGTAATAGTAATCATACAAAGTTGCTTTATAAGCTTCAAAGTCCTGCTCTTCAATGGCTGTAAAATATGCCTTGATGACATCTGCACAGGCTTGTTCCACGCCTTCTTCTGCTTCTACCTCATACGTACCGTATACAACATCTGCCTGGCTGCTGCTATCCGCATCGGTGCTATCTGCAGCAGAAGCGTCCGCATCTGTCACTGCTGCGTCCGTTTCTGCTGTGCTGCTCTCATCTGCTGCTGTTGTTTCAGCTTCGCTGCTCTGCGAACTGTCTTCTTCTGTGCCGCCGCAGGCTGTCAAGGATCCTATCATCGCCACAGCAAATACACCGCACAAAATGGCTTCCCAACTTCTTTTCATCTATTTATAACCTACCTTTTTTCGCCGTTATCATAACGGCATAACCTTACAGCAGCCTCCATTCTATTTTTCGGTGACTGCAAACGTCATTTTTATACAGTTTCTCTTCTCTATCTCTCTAATTAACATGCATTGCATCGACATTGGTCCAGAAACCATGCCGCTGCACGCATGTCCTGTCATTTTACTGATCCGTAAGATACCCTCAATTGTTTGACATGATCCATCATGTCTGCCGTTTCCGCCTGTTTTTTTCTTGCAGCGGTCAACGGTTTTCGGCTTTGCAGTGCAAAATAATGGGCTACATCTTGCAAAACCATTTTTTCTTTCCTTAACCTACGCCTTCCAATCTGCTAAAAGGTATGGCTTTTTCGTATGCCGCCATACAGGCACTCTCTATCAAGACCGCTTTCATGACTTTCTGCCACACAACATTCAGGGACTGTCAGCAGCAGGGATCACAAGACTGCCTTAGGAAAGTGGCTTAGTCGCAACGCCATTTTCGTCTGCCCACGCTGCAACTTTGGAATCCTTCGGGCAGGTAATGGTCAAACCAGACGGAATTTCGCTGGTGTCCATCCACCAGTTTGCAAATTCCACTGTACTGCTTGCAATCGTTAAATCCTCCAGTGCAGCACAGCCGGTAAAGGCCTCTTCCATAATTTCTGTTACGCTTGCTGGAATTTCCAGTGTGGTCAACGAAGTGCAGCTGATAAATGCACCTCTGCGAATCGTACCAACGGTATCCGGAATGACAATCGTTGTCAGATTGCTGCAATCGCTGAAGGCACTTTCACCAATGGTAATCAATCCATTCGGCAGCGTAATACTCTTAATATCCGGATTGGCTTCAAACGCATGGTCTGCAATCGCAGTTACCACATAGCCGTCAATGGTGCCCGGCACCGTCAGGTCTGTATCTGAACCGGTGTAGCCAGAAACGGAAATCGTACCGTCATCGTTCATAATATACGCATAATCAGTGGTGACGGCTTCTGTCGAGCCTTCTTCCATGACAGCAGACGCAATATTGGACAAATCCACAGAAGACTCCGAGGACTCTTCTTCTGACGAATTACAGCCGGTAAAACTGAACCTGTCTCTTATACAC